>JBBRJB010000110.1:0-7280 GCA_038220085.1 Burkholderiales bacterium | reverse complement strand
GTCGTGGTCAGGTCACCCTGGGTGAACTGCTGCGCGAGGTCCCCCCCCGAGACGCCGATGCCGGGCGATGTGTTGCCACCGTAGACGCTGGTGGCATAGACGTCGGAAAACTCCGCGCGGGAGGACTTGAAGCCGACCGTGTTGGTGTTGGCGACGTTGTTGCCGATCACGTCGAGATTGCGGGCAGCGGCATTGAGCCCTGACAGACCCTGTTGGAAACCCATGTGATGCGCTCCTGAGAAAAATCGGTTGATTGAATGCGCTAGAGAATGAAGCGCACGTCGGCGGGCGCCACCGGCGACCGGCCATCCAGCTGCAGTTGGGTGGCGCCGCCGGCCTGGCCGATACCCATGACGCGGGCGGGCACCAGCGCCGCGGCCTCGACCGCGACCGTGCCATCGACAGCGGCAACGCGCACCGACAGCGGGCCGGGGGGTACCTTCGCGCCACTGGCGGTCTTGCCGTCCCACTCGAAAGTCTGCATGCCGGCAGCGATACTGCTCATCGCTCGCGTGTGGACCACGGCGCCTGAAGCGTCGACGATCTCCAGCCGGGCGGCAGTCGCCGCGCCCTTCAGTTCGAATCCGAGCTTGGTACTCGACCCGGCTGCCGGCGGCACGTACTTGAAGCTGTCGCCGGCGACCAGCACCTGCTTGCCGAGCATGGCCACCGATGCCATGGCCGAACCCTGGCCGTTGGCGGCGACGAATTCGGTCATGGTGCGGTTCAGGCCTTCAATGCCGCGCACGGTGCTGATCTGGGCCAGCTGGCTGGTGACCTGGGCGTTGTCCATCGGATTGAGCGGATCCTGGTTGCGCATCTGCGCCACCAGCAGCTTGAGGAATCGATCCTCGGTGCCGTCGGCGGAGTCGGACTCCACCGGCAGGCCCTCCGATCGGGTCACGCCGGTGGCGTAACCCGCCGCGGAAGCGCCTTTGGTGACCGTTGCCGCCGCCGGCGCCGCTGGCCCTGCCGCGGTCGCGCCTGCCTGAACCGGGTTGTAGGACTGCGTGGCCGTCGACGGGAACTTGAAAGCGGTGTTGGCGCTCGAGCTCATCTGCATGCTGTATTCCTGTTCATCCTGTTCATCCTGTTCATCCAGTTCATCTGTTCAACCGGTCGCGATCCGACTACTGGCCCAGCTGCAGGGTCTTCAGCGCCAGTTGCTGCGCCGTATTCATGATTTCGATGTTGTTCTGGTAGGAGCGGGAGGCGGAGATCATGTTGACCATCTCCTCCACGACGTTGACGTTGCTGTGGGTCACATACCCGTCGGCATCAGCCGACGGATGCTTCGGGTCGAACAGGCGCTTGCCGGGGGTCGGATCCTCCACGACCTCGGATACCCTGACCCCGGCAGTCCCCGCGGTGCTGCCGGCGCGCGCCGGGCCCAGGCGGCCGTCGGCCGCAGTGGTCGCCTGGAAGACAACCTGGCGGGCCTTGTACGGCGAGCCGTCCGGACCGGCGACGGTGTCGGCGTTTGCCAGGTTCGACGCGACCGTATTCAGGCGCTGACTCTGCGCGGAGATCGCGCTGCCTGCGAGCGGCAGAATATTGAGCAGGGACATCGTTCAGCCCTCCTATTCGCCGCGGATCGCGGTCATCATCGTCCGCACCCGGCTGTTGATGAACCGCAGCGTGGCCTCGTAACGAAGCGAGTTGTCGGCGAAGTTCGCCCGCTCGCGGTTCAGGTCGACGGAGTTGCCGTCGAGCGAACCCTGTTCGGGCGCGGTGTACTGAAGGCGGGTGGAGTGCTCGACCGCGCGGTCGCCGAGGGAGGCACCGCTGCCGCCCGCCAACAGATGCGATGGCTGTGACCGGCTCATTCCGATTGCGAGGGCGTGCGCGCCGCCGTCCGCCGCCGTGGAAGTGACCTGCCCCTGCCCCGCTCCGGCGTTCTTCAGCGCCGCAGCGAAGTCGAAGTCCCGTGCCTTGAAGCCGGGCGTGTCGGCGTTGGCGATGTTCGAAGACAGCACTTCCTGACGCCTGGCCCGCAGCTGCAGCGCCTTGCCGTGAAATTCGATCGCATCGGTCATTCGGTCGAGCATGTCCGGCTCCGACTCAAGAGTTTCCAGTAGCTGCCGATTATCCGCACGCGGGCCGCAAGCCATCGGGTGAACAGGCGGGCCAAACCCGTGCTTCTTCAAGCCGTGCCGGGCGGGCGATGCAATTAAGCTTTCGGCTATGAGATCGACCGTACTGTTCCTCCACACACTGTGGCTTGCCCTGTGGATTGCGATTCCGGTGTCGGTAGCCGCCGCCGGCGTCGGCGCTGCGGCAGGCGCGCCTGCTGCCGGCGCTGCTGCCGCAACCACCGCCCCGCCGGCCGACGGCCTGGAACGCTGGCTCAAACAGTCGGTGAAGCTGCCCCACGGCCAGAAGCTGCGCCTCGAGGTCCAGGTCGGGTCGCTCAACCGGGGGCTGAAGCTTGCACCCTGCGACAAGGCCGAACCCTTCCTCCCCGGCAATACCCGCCTGTGGGGCCGGGCCAACGTCGGCCTGCGCTGCGTCGCCGGCGCCCGCTGGACAACCTTCATCCCGGTCAGGATCTCCGCCTACGGCCCGGCACTGGTGGCGCGGGCAATGCTGCCGGCCGGCCGCATCATCCAGGAAGAAGATTTCACTATCCAGGAAGTCGACTGGGCGGCCAGCCGCTCCACGCCAATCGCCAGCCGCGCCCTGCTCCAGGGTCAGGAGCTGATCCGATCGGTTTCCGCCGGTCAGCCGCTGCTGACCGAATACCTCCGGATCGCACCGGCGGTGCGCGCCGGCGACGCGGTCGCGGTGGTGGTCGAAGGCCAGGGATTCAGCATCAGCACCGAGGCGGTCGCCCTGTCGAACGCGGCGGACGGACAACAGGTCAGGGTCCGAACGGCGTCCGGGAAGGTACTGAACGGCACGATCGACGGAAAATCCGTGAAAATTTCCCGCTGATCGAGGCTAAAGTCCTGCCGGCGGCGGCCGATACTAGGCCTGTAGGCGTCAAAATCGGCGCAAGCATGGAGTACTCGTCATGATGATCGGGAAACCAACAGAGATAGGATCGCCGGTGTCGCCGACCCGCAGCGGCAGTGCGACCACCGCCGCCGGGAATGCAGCGATCGCCGGCGACGGCAAGGTCGAGAGCGTCCTGCCGACCGACAGCGTGAAGCTGTCGGACACCGGCCGGGCGATGACCTCGCCTGTAAGGGCCGAGGACGCATTCCGGGCCGACAAGGTGGCCGCGGTAAAGCAGGCGCTGGAGCAAGGGACCTATCAGATCCAGGCTCGGGTAGTTGCCGAGCGGATGATCTCCGAAGCCGCGGAACTGCTCGAATCCATGTCGGCCGCCGGCTCGGCCGCCGGCTGAGCCTGCCCAGGCGATGAGCAGCCGGCAGTCAAGCCCCCACCCCGCGGCAACGGCAGAGCGTTTGCTGGAACTGCTGCGCGAGCAGCGCGAGGCGATGGCGCGTTCGGATCCGCAGGCGCTCGCGGAAATGGAATGCGGCACTGCGCGTATCGGGCAGGCACTGGCGGAGTTGGCGGAGTGGACTCGAAGCACCCCCGCAAACGCTCCCGGAACCGAGCCTGGAGCCGGGACAGCTCCGATGGATGCCAACGTCCTGCTGCGCCTGCAGCGGGAACTGCAGGCCAACCAGACCATGCTGGCAGGCCTGGCTTCGGTCAACCGTCGCGCACTCGGCGTCCTGTTCGGCGAACCCTCGCTCTACAGCAAATAGCCCGGACCGCCGCGCAGGCGGCGCCCGGGCCCTCTCCTTTTCTCAGAGCCAGTTCTTGAGCTGGGAACGCAGCCGCCCGACCGCCTGGGTGTGCAGCTGGGAGATCCGCGATTCGGTGACACCCAGCACCGCGCCGATCTCCTTCAGGTTGAGGCCTTCCTCGTAGTAGAGACTCATCACCAGCTTTTCACGCTCGGGCAGGTGCTCGATGCTCTCGATCAGCGCACTGCGAAAGCGCTGGTCACCCAGCCGCTCCAGTGGCAGCGCCGCCTGGGACGGGACCGAGCGCTCGAGCAGGCCTTCCTCGCCCTCGTCGCCATTCGCATCCTCCAGGTAGATCAGCTGGGCGCCCTTCGCGTCGAGCAGGAACTGCTGGTAATCCGCGAGCGACAATTGCAGGTGCGCCGCGATCTCGGACTCTCCTGGCGGCCGTTTGAGGCGCTGTTCCAGGACATGGATCGCGCGTTCAATGGTGCGCTGGTTCCGGCGGACCGAGCGGGGCATCCAGTCACCGCCACGCAGTTCGTCGAGCATTGCGCCGCGCACGCGCTGCAAGGCAAAGGTCTCGAATTGGGTCCCCTGGCCGGCATCGAAGCGCGATTCCGCATCGAGCAGACCGATCATCCCCGCCTGCACCAGGTCATCGATGTCGACGTTAGCCGGCAGCCGGGCCATCATCTGCGCCGCTGCCCGCCGGACCATCTGTCCGTAGCGTTCCACGACCGATTCCCGGTCAAGCACTCCTTGCTGGGTATACATGGCTCGGTTCGCTCAGTGGGACAGGCCGGGCCCGACCCCCGGCACCAGCGGATCGAGCGGCAGTAAGCCGTCGATCCCGGTCTCAAATCGTTGCAGGCGGGCGAGCGACGCCGCGCCTGGCGTGGTGCAGCCGACGGCGCCCTGCAGCAGCGGTTCGATCTCGACATCGAGGAAGCGGCGGGCGCAGGTAGCCAGGCGATAGTGAGCCTGCACCGCCTCGTCCGGCGAAGGCGCGTCCACGAACAAGGTGGCGAACTGCCGCAGGCCGTGGCCGCCGACGATCGACTTGATCGTCGCATACTGCGGCGGCAGCGCGTCCCGATGGTGCGACAGCAGCAGGAGCATCGACGACTGCCGGCCCCGCAGCCAGCGGGCCAGACGCAACGGTTCTTCCAGCAACAGGAGCCGGTTCACCGGCGAATGGGCCTGGACCTCGCCCAGTTCATGGTCGAGGTCGAGCCGGTCGAACAGCATCGGCGTGAAGCCGACGCGAGTCAGCGCGTCGAGCAGCAAGCCAGCATAGACGCGGCAAGCCGCCGCCGGTGCGCTGCAGCCGATCGGCATGACCGACGACGACACTCGCGGGGAAAAGAGGCGCCGTAATCCGTCGGCCTGGTCTACGGGCGCTTCAAACATGGGCACTCTCGAGAATGAACCGCACTTCGGAATTCTCGAGGTCGCCGACAGCGGCGTCGCCGCCATCGGTCGCCGTCATCGCGCACTGAACCAGATAATCGAAATCGGGAGCATGGAAGTCTTCCGGCACCCGCTGGCCGTCGGCAAAGCCGAGCAGACGCAGGCGATTGCGGATCAGACAGTCGAGGGCGCTGCCGAGTTGCACCGCCTCGTCCGTCTTTGACAGCAGCACGCCGGCGGCATCCTGTGCCTGGTAGGCGGCAGCCACTTCCTGCAATGAAGCGCCCTGCATGGCGGCGTTGAGCACCACCACGCGCTGGATCGGGTCCAGGTCGAGCGCGGCCAGCAGCTGCGCCACCCGGGCATCGCGCTGGCTCACGCCGGCGGTATCGATGAGAACCAGCTTGCGGTCGGCGAACAGGCCGAGCAGTTCCTTGAGCGCGGCCCGGTCGTGGGCCACGTGCACCGGCACGCCCAGCATCTGGCCGAAGGAACGCAATTGCTCCTGCGCACCGATCCGGTAGACGTCGGCGGTGATCAGCGCCACCTGGCTCGCCCCGTGCTGCATCGCGTACTGGGCGGCGATCTTGGCGACCGTGGTGGTCTTGCCGACGCCGGTCGGGCCCGTCAGGGCAAACACGCCGCCCTGATCGAACAGAGACCGGGCGGCGTCGCCATCGGCCGCATCCGGCTGGAAACTGGCGAGCGTGCGCGCCAGGGTCTGCTGCAGCCAGCGGTCCGCTTGCGCATCGCTGAAGTCCATCGGCAGGAGGTCGCACAGCGACTTGGACAGCACGGTGGAGAACTGGCGCGCCAGCAGGATCCTCAGCAGACGCATCTGCGACGGACGCCGCCGGGCGGTATCGAACCAGCGCACGGTCTCAAGCTGGCCGGCGATGAATTGCTTGATCGAGCGCAGTTCATCGAGCAGCACCGACTGGTTCTCGGCGTTCTGACGGTCCCGGCTCGCCGCGTCGGCAGCGGCCTTCGGTCCCCCCGGCATCGCCAGCTTGGCCGACAACCCGGAGGCGGCCGAAGCCGCCCGCGGCTGCGGAAAATGCGCCACCGGCTGGCGATCCTGGCGGTCGCGGACATAGGATTCGAAGGACACCGTGCTCATCGGTCGCTCCTTGGGGGGTGGTGGGACGCCGGCTGCCGGGCCGGTGTCGGCTTCGGCGCGCGGCGCATCGGGCGCCGGGCGCCGCGAGCGGGATTCGGCTGCGACCTGCGGCTGCAGGTGGCGGCGCTGCAGCGGCACGCCATGCACGATGGCGGTGAGTTCGACGCCGTCGTCGGTCTGACGGCTGTCGACGATCTCGACATCCGGACCGAACCGCGCCTTGGCCAGTGCCATCGCCTCACGCGTGGTGCGGCCGATAAACGTCATCGTACTCATCGGTTACTCCCAATCAAATGACCGATACGGATTGAATGTGTGTCAGGGATTTCGGCGTGCGCCAGCACCCGCAGACGCGGCGCCGACTTGCGGACCATCCCGGCGACCGGCACCCGGATGCGGTCCGGCACCAGCAGGCAGCCGGGCAGTCCCTGCTCCTCCTGGCGCTGGGCGGTGCGCGCCGCCTCGGCGGCAAGGAACTCGGCCACCGAGGGATCGAGTGAACCGGTGGCGCCGGCGGCCAGCGACTGCATCAGCAGCGACTCGAACGCCGGATCCAGGGCAATGACTGACAACTCGCTGGTCTGCCCGAAAAGCTGCTGCACGATCGCGGGCGACAGGGCGACCCGCGCCTCCCGCGTCAGCTCTGCCGCGTCCTGGGTTCGCGGCCCGTGTTCGGCCATCACCTCGACGATAGTCTTCAGGTCGCGGATGTGCACCGACTCTTCCAGCAGGTTCTGCAGCACTTTCTGGAACACCGGCACCGGGACCACTTTCGGCACGACCTCTTCAACCAGCTTGGGGGAATGACGGGTCAGGTGCTCGAGTAGTTGCTGAGCCTCCGCCCGGCCGAGCAGGCGCCAGGCGTGCACCTGCATCAGGTGATGGAGGTGCGTCGCGATCACGGTCGCAGAATCGACGACGGTGTAACCGGCCGCCTGCGCCATTTCGCGCTCGCTTTGCTGGATCCATACCGCCGGCAGGCCGAAGGCCGGGTCGGCGGTCTTGGTGCCGGGCAACGCCGTGGTGGCATGACCCGGATCGATCGC
>JBBRJB010000109.1:0-7303 GCA_038220085.1 Burkholderiales bacterium | reverse complement strand
CGTCGGGGAGATCGTCGCCGCGGTGGCGGCAGACACCGAGGCGATCGCCCGCCAGGCCGTCCGCCTGATCGACGTGAGCTACGAGGAGCTGCCCGCTGCGATCGATCCCGAGGCCGCCCTGGCCCCCGGCGCACCGCTGGTTCACGAGGACTCCGGCAGCTATGCGCGGGTCTTCGACGCCGGCACCGAAGGCAACCAGTGCTCGCGCACCTCCTTCCAGGAAGGCGACGTCGGCGCGGCGTGGGCCGGTTGCGACGTGGTGGTAGAAGGCACGTATCGGACCCAGGCACAGGCCCACCTGTCGATCGAACCGTGCGGCGCACTGGCGGAAGTCGATGGTGCGGGACGCGTAACGCTCTGGTCGGCCAACCAGTCGGTGTTCCGCGTCCAGGCGAATGTCTGCGAGTCTCTCGGGCTGCCGATGACCCGGCTGCGCTGCCAGACACCGCATATCGGCGCGGGCTTCGGGAACAAGATGGAAGCGCACGTGCAGCCGGTGCTGGTGCTGCTAGCGCTCAAGGCCAGGCGAACGGTGCGGCTGATCCTCAGTCGCGAAGAGGACTTCGAAACGGTCCGCGCCCGCCATCCGTTCATCATCCGGATGAAGACCGGCGCCCGGCGCGACGGGACACTGGTGGCACGGGTGACGGAACTGCTGCTCGACGGCGGTGCCTACGGCGACGACAGTCCGGGGGTGTTGGGCTTTGCCCTGCTGATGAACTGCGGACCCTACAACATCCCGCATGTGCATGCGCACGGACGGGTCGCCTACACCAACAAGATCCGGTTCGGCGCCTTTCGCGGATTCGGGGTGCCCCAGGTCACGTTCGCCTCCGAGCAGCAAGTTGACGAGATCGCCCGGCGGCTGGCGATTGATCCGATCGAGATCCGCCGACGCAACATCAAGCGCGACGGCGACGTCTGGTTCGGCGGCCAGGCCATTCACTCCAACGGCCTGGCCGAGTGCCTCGACCTGGTGGAACGCGAATCCGGCTGGCAGGCCGCGCGGAGCGCGTTGGCGAGCGGCAGCGCCGACACGGGTGAAATCAGGCGGGGCCTGGGCGTCGCCGTTTCCGCCCACGTCAGCGGGCTGCTGGCCTCGGGCGCGGTCGTACGCGTGCTTGAAGACGGCCAGGTCATCCTCAACACCGGCGCCGTCGACATCGGCCAGGGCAGCAACACCGCACTGACCCAGATCTGTGCGCAGGCGTTGAAGTTGCCGATGGACAAGGTCGCGATCGCCAGTCCCGACACCGACGGCTCACCGTACAACTGGGGCACCACTGCCAGCCGGGTGACCTACGTCACCGGCCGGTCCGTAGTTGCTGCCGCAGCGGAAGTGGAGAAGAAACTGCTGGAACACGCGAGCGAGATGCTCGAATGTTCCGCGGAAGACCTTGAACTGCTGCCGGGCGGCAAGGTGGCGATCAAGGGCATTGCCGAGCGCAGCGTCAGCTTCGCGGCGATCTCCGGGCGTGCCCACTGGGCAGCCGGCGGCCCGATCATCGGCACCCACACCTGGGTATTCGACCAGAAGACCGTGGATCCGAAGCGCACCCTGGCCGTCGGCCTGCCGTTTCCGCAGATCGGCATCTTCAGCTTCAATGCGATGGTGGTGGAAATCGAGGTCGACCAGATCACCGGCAAGGTACGGGTAGCGCGCGCCTGGTCCGCCTGCGACGTCGGCCGCGCCATCAATCCGACCATGGCCACCGGCCAGATCGAGGGCGCCTTCGTGCAGGGACTGGGTTTCGCGCTCACCGAGGAGATGGTCTGGGACGGCGCGAGGCTGGCCAATCCGAGCCTGATGGACTACAAGATCCCGACCTTCGCCGAAGTACCCGACTGCCTGCGCGCCTACCTGGTGGAATCCAACGAGCCGAGCGGCCCCTTCGGCGCCAAGAGCGTCGGTGAACTCGGCATCAACGGGGTAGCGGCAGCCATCGCCAACGGCGTCTTCGACGCGGTGGGCTTTCGACTGAACCGGTTGCCCCTCACCGGCGAACGCGTGCTGAACGGCATCCTCGCGAGCCGGGTGAATCCATGAACCTCGCACGCTATCCCGCCCAGGAACCGCTGTCCGCACTCGGCGAGGCGTATCAACAGCGCATCCTCGCGCTCGGCGCTGCCCAGACAGGCATCGAAGTCGACTATGGCCCGGACCCCTACCAGTCGCTCACGGTTTTCCGGCCGGTTCGCCCCAGCGGCGAATTGCTGGTCTTCTTCCACGGCGGCGGCTGGACCAACGGCTGCAAGGAGTGGATGTACTTCATGGCGCCGGCGCTCATGCAGGAAGGCGTCACCTTCGTCACTGCCGGTTATCGGCTGGCGCCGGCTCATGTCTTTCCGGCGGGCTTCGAAGACTGCGCCGACGCGGTAACCTGGGTCGCACGCCACGCCGGCCGGCACGAGGGCGATTCCGGCCGGATCTTCGTCGGCGGCCATTCAGCGGGCGGTCACTATGCGGCACTGCTGGCGGTAAGTTCGGCCTGGCGGACTGCACGCAGCCTGCCGGTCGACGTCCTCAAGGGTTGCCTGCCGGTATCGGGCGTCTACCAGTTCGGCGCCGAGAGTGGCATGGCCGTCCGGCCGCGCTTCCTGGGCCCGCGCGCCCCCGACGCTGTTGCGCAGGGCGACGACTGGGCGGAAGCCGCCGCGGCGCCGCTAGTACAGTTGAAACCCGCAGCCTGCCCGCCATTCCTCCTGACGCGCGGCAGTCGGGACTTCCCTCACCTGATCGGCCAGGCCGACCGCATGGCCGCAGCCCTTGCCGCGGCGGGCGTGCCGGTGCAGCAGGAGATCCTGGCGGATTGTGACCATTTCGAAGCCAGCATCGCCTGCGGCCAGCCGGGCGGGGCCTGGGCGTCCCGGGCGGCTGACTGGATGCGGGCAACGCCCCGCCAGGCGGGACTTCGCGTCGATCGACCTTGATTTCATCCACCGGAGCTGTGAAATGACCCCTGCAGGATTGAACCGCCGGATCGCGCTTGCAACCATCACTGCAGCGCTTCTCGCCGCGGGCACCGGCCCCGCTGCTGCGCAGTCGGACAAGCCGTTGCGTCTCGGTTTTTCGATGGCGCGCACCGGCATGCTCGCCAATGCCACGCCGTCCCAGATGAATACCTACGAACTGTGGCGCGACCAGGTCAATGCGCGCGGTGGCATGGACGTCGGCGGCACCCGGCGCAAAGTGGAGTTTGTCGTCTACGACGACCAGTCCAGGCCGGAGCAGGCGGTTCGTATCTATGAAAAGCTGATCACCGACGACAAGGTCGACCTGCTGCTGGCGCCCTGGGGCACGCCATTCCATATCTCGATTGCGCCGGTACTGGAGAAATTCAAGTTTCCCATGGTCGGCAATACCGCCGCCTCCGTCGCCTTGCGCCAGGTCAAGCCCGGCTATATCTGGTTCCCGACGTCGGCCATTCCCGATCGCATCGGCGTCGAACTGACCGCCATGCTGAAGACCCAAAACGTCAAGTCGGTCGCGGTGCTTGCCAACATCCTGCCGTTCACCAAGGAGATCAAGAACTTCCTGGAACCCGAACTGAAGAAGGCTGGCATCGAGATCAAGGTGTCCACCGAGTATCCGCCCGACATCAGGGACCTGACCGCGGTGCTGACTCAGGTCAAGCAGGCCGACGTCGACGCCGTGCTGGCGCTGGCCTATCCGGGTGACTCGGTCCTCTACGCCAAGCAGGCGAAAGAGCTCGGGCTGAACTCGCCGTTCCAGTTCATCGCAATCGGCCCCAGCGACGCATTCTTCCCGAAGGCCGTCGGCAAGGAATCGGCCGAGGGCGTGGTGACCATCGCGCACTGGGCGCCGAAACCGGAGTGGAAGGGTTCCCAGGAGTTCTACGACGCCTATGTCAAGAAGTTCGGCGAAGACCCGGACTTCCTGAACTCCGCACTGGCCTGGATGTCGCTGGAAATCCTGCAGGACGCGGTAGCCAGACACGGTCTGGACAAAGAGAAGATCCGCCAGATGATCAGCACCGACACCTTTGAAACCATCAACGGCAAGGTGAAATTCGACGGGGTGCAGAACTCGATCACGCCAACCGCATTCGTCCAGTACCAGGACGCGAAGCTGCAGATCGTCTGGCCGTCGAGCATCGCCACCGGCAAGTATCAGCCGAAGAAGGCCTGGTAGCGGTTGTGCCCTTGCTCGATACCCTGCTGTCGGGGCAGTTGCTGTTTGCCACGCTCGTCACCGGTTCGCTCTATGCCCTGATCGCACTGGGCCTGAACCTGGTGTACGGCACGATGCGCATGCTCAACGTGGCCCACGGCGACGTGGTGGTATTGGGCGCCTATGCCACGTTCTGGGGCTTCACCCTGCTGGGTCTGTCGCCCCTGCTGGCGGCGCCGCTGGTGGCGGCAGGGGGCGGCCTGCTGGGATACGCGCTCTATCGCGGCATCTTCCGGCGCCTGCTGGCAACCGCCACGCCCGCGACGGCGGGACGATTGGAAGGCAACTCGCTGCTGCTGTTCTTCGGCCTGTCGATCATCATCCAGAACGTCACCGCCCTCGTCTTCACACCCAACAACCGGGCTTACGCGTATCTCGGTGACGTCTATCGCATCGGGAACCTGGCGATGACCGGCAACCGCCTGGCGGCGCTGCTGGTGGCGGGACTCACCTGCATCGCGATCGCCTGGTTCCTCAGCCGCAGTGCCGCCGGCCTGGCCATGCGCGCGGTCATCGAGCGGCGCGAAGCCGCGTTCATCGTCGGGGTCGACGTCGACCGGGTCCAATGGGCCAGCTTCGCCATGGGATTCGGCAGTGCGGCGCTGGCCGGCTGCCTCATATCGATGCTGGAGCAGTTCTCACCCTTTTCCGGTTTTCCTTTCACGATTGCCGGCTTCATCGTCATCATTCTCGGCGGCCTGGGCAACGTCAAGGCCGGGCTGCTCGCCGCCTTGCTGCTCGGCGCCATCGAAACCTACGGCGTGGCGCTGACCTCGGCCAATCTGCGCTCGGTGCTTCTGTACGGTACTTTCGTCCTCGCGCTGCTGCTGTTCCCGAACGGCCTGTTCGCCAAGCCGGCCGTCGGGCGCTGAGGAGGGCCGATGCGCGCCATGCTTGCCGGCGGTTGGCTGACAGGTCTGTGGGGACTGAGCCTGGCAGCTCTCCTGGCATTGCCGTTCGTGGCCAACGATTACCTGGTCGGCATCGGCCTGACCGTCCTGATGTGGCTGGCACTGACCCAGAGCTGGTGCGTGCTGTCGCGCCTGACAGGCTACGTCTCCCTCGGTCACGTGGTTTTCTACGGCCTCGGGGCCTACCTGGTGGTGGTCACCTGGCAGGTCGTCCCGCTGCCGCTCGCGATTGTCGGCGCCGGCCTGGCGGCCGCAGTGTTCGCGGCCCTGGTGGGGCTGCCGGTGCTGCGCGTCAGCGGACCCTATTTCGTGATCCTGACCTTCGGACTGTCCGAACTGGTGAAGTACAGCATCATGGCGATCGAATCCGCGTCGGGGATCGCGAGCCGGATCCTCTTCGGCGCTCCCGACCTGCTGGTCATCTATTTCGCGATGTTCGCGCTGGCGGCGGCGGCCGTCGCGCTGCTGACCTGGATCAGAAGCGCGCGATTCGGCCACGGCCTGCGCTCGCTGCGGGAAAACGAGGAAGCCGCCGAGACCCTGGGCGTGCCGGTAGCACGCTACAAGCTGACCGCCTTCGTCCTGTCCGCGGCCATCCCGGGCATGGTCGGTGGCGTGATGGCGCTTCGCTCCACCTACTTCGTCGTCGGCCAGGTCTTCGACCCGATGATTTCGGTCACCATCATCGCCATGGCGCTGCTGGGCGGCGGCGACAACGCCAGGGGCCCGCTGCTCGGCGTGCTCTTCCTGGCGCTGGTGTCGGAAATGCTCTGGGCGCATGCGCCCTTGCTCTACATGGTCATCCTCGGGGCGATCCTGATCGTCTTCGTGCTGCTCGTTCCCGACGGCCTGCTGGGATTGATCGAACGCCAGTCGAAGCGGCGGTCGCTGGCGGCGGCTACGAAGGCCTCCCGATGAGCACGATCCTGTCCGTGCATGCACTGGGCAAGCGCTTCGGCGGCCTGACGGCGCTGTCCGACGTCTCGTTCGAAGTCGGCGAAGGCGCCATCGTCGGCGTGATGGGCGCAAACGGAGCCGGCAAGACGACCCTGTTCAGCCTGATTGCCGGCAACAGCCGTCCTTCCAGCGGCGACATCCGCTATCAGGGCCGATCGCTGGTCGGGCTCAGACCGGACCAGATCTGCCGGCGCGGCATCGCCCGCACCTTCCAGATCGTGAAGCCCTTCCCCGCCCTGACGGTGCTGGAGAACCTGCGCACCGCGGCGATGTTCGGCATGGCGCAGTACCGCCGGGCCGACGAGGCCGACCAGGCCTCGAGGCAGGTCCTGGCCGAAGTGGGCCTCGCCGACTCGGCCGACCGCGCGGCATCGACCTTGACACTGTCCGGCCAGAAGCGGCTGGAAATCGCCCGCGCCATTGCCACCGGCGCTCGCCTGATCATGCTGGACGAAGTGATGGCCGGGCTGACGCCCACCGAAGTGGCACAGATGCTGCAGACCCTGCGCGACATCCATGCCGCCCGGGGCCTGACCCTGCTGGTGATCGAACATGTGATGCGCGCGCTGATGGATCTGTGCAGTCATATCGTCGTTCTGCACCTGGGCGAACTGATTGCGCAGGGGACGCCGCAGGAGATCGGCCGCGACCCGCGGGTGCTCACGGTCTACCTGGGCGCTTCCGCGTGAGCGCGCAGGCCATGCTGGAAATCGACGACCTGGTCGGAGGCTACGGCCCCACTCAGGTGCTGCACGGCTTGTCGATCAGCGTCGCAGCGGGCAGCGTCACCGCCTTGCTCGGCGCCAACGGCGCCGGCAAGACGACGCTGATGAAGACGCTGGCCGGGTTGCTGCCGGTAAAGAGCGGGCGCTTGCGCTTTCTCGGCGAAGACATTACCCGGGTGGCCTGCAATCGGCGGGTGCTGGCCGGCCTGGTGCTGGTCCCGGAGGGACGCATGGTATTTCCAAGCCTCAGCGTCAAGGAGAACCTGCGCCTGGGTGGGATCAATCCACGTGCGCGGCGCCACTGGCGACGCACCATGGATCACGTGTTAGACCTCTTCCCGAAGCTGCTGGAGCGGGAGAACCAGGCGGCAGCCACGCTCTCGGGCGGCGAGCAACAGATGCTGGCTCTGGGTCGCGGCCTGATGGCGCAACCCCGGATGATCCTGCTCGACGAACCCACACTGGGCCTCTCACCGCTGATGGCGCAAGAGATCTTCCGGCTCGTCCGACGCCTGGTG
>JBBRJB010000108.1:0-7305 GCA_038220085.1 Burkholderiales bacterium | reverse complement strand
CGGGCAACTTCCGATAGATCCATCTCAGCGTTCCTCGGGTTCGGTTGCCGACGCGAGTCGCGCCGGCAGCGTGAATGTCGATCGATCAGGGGTCAGGGGTCAATCCTCGTCGCCGATCACCAGGCGCAGTCGTCCATCCCGAACCTCGATCTTGCGCAACACCAGCTTGGCCAGCGCCTGCTGAGCGTCGCGTTCATCCAGGACCCAGACCGGCGTCCGGCTCAGGTAATCGACCAGCAGCCCTCGGGTCAACTCGGTGGCGGGCGCGACATAGGTGGGCGGGAGGTCCGCGAAATCCATGCGAAGGATTTCGGGCGCGTCGACGAAGAGCGCACCGGTGGCCACCTCGTACCTGGGCTTGCCGGCCACTTCGATGGTACCGGCACCGAGCGGTTGGCTGCCTACGTCGGGGCTGGCGCGTGCAACGACGAAGACCCGAGGATCGCCGTTGGCCAGCTTCACCACCGGATCGGACAGCGTCACGCAGGCGAGCGCGAGCAGGCAACGACGCTGCGGGAACCGGGACGCCAGTTGCGCGGTCAACTCGGCCGGCGTCAGCGACAGGACTCGACGCTCCGCCGCGACGTCCTGCCTTCCGGTAATGGCGGTGCCGGCGAGTATGAGCATCGCCAGGAGGGCGGTTCCCGGAATCCGTTTCATCCCGCGAGTATGCCGCAGACTCCTGCTGGATAATCCCGTCATGACCGATGCCAGCCCTGATGCCAACCGCCGCATAGCCCACGTCGACATGGACGCTTTCTACGCGTCGGTGGAGTTGTTGCGTCGGCCGGACCTCAAGGATCGGCCGGTGGCGATCGGCGGGCGCGGCAATCCTGACAGTCGCGGCGTCGTCACCACCGCCACCTATGCCGCACGAAAGTTCGGGATCCGCTCGGGCATGCCGCTGCGCAAGGCGGCGCAACTCTGTCGCGACTGTGTCTTCCTGCCGGTGGATTTCGACTCCTACCGGACCTATTCCCGCCGCTTCAAGGCCGCGCTGGCGCAGATCGAGCCGCGCATGGAGGACCGCGGAATCGACGAGGTCTACCTCGACCTGAGCGCGAGGACCGAGGACAGCGAGACGATCGGACGAGCGATGAAACAAGCGATCCTCGAAGCGACCGCCCTCACCTGCTCGGTAGGCATCGCGCCGAACAAGCTGCTAGCCAAGATCTCGTCGGACTTGGACAAGCCCGACGGGCTTACGCTGATCACCTACGACGATCTCTCGTCCCGCAGCTGGCCGCTGCCGGCTGACCGCATCAACGGCATCGGCCCGAAGGCCAGCGCCCGGCTCACCGCCCTGGGGATCGATTCCATCGGCGCGGTGGCTGCGGCGCCACCCGCCTTGCTGCAGAAACACTTCGGCCCGACCTACAGCCGGTGGTTGATCAAGGTCGCCAACGGCCTCGACGAACGGCCGGTCGTCATCGAGAGCGAACCCAAGTCGCGCAGTCGCGAGACCACGTTCGAGCAGGATCTGCATCCGCAGCGGGACACCGGCGAAATCCTGGCCCTGGTGCGCGACATGGCGGCGCAGGTTGCCGCCGACCTGACGCGGGGGGGATACGTCGCCCGGACGATCGGCCTCAAGGTGCGATACGACGACTTCACCCGGGTGACCCGGGACCTATCGCTGAACCGGCGAACTGCCCATGCCGCCGATATCGAGCAGGCGGCACTGGTCTGCCTGGGGCGGCTGGCGCTGCGGCGGCCGATCAGGCTGCTCGGGATCAAGGCGTCCAGCCTCGAGCGCTGCGATCCGGACGGCCACGGGTCGCCGGCGCCGCAGCTGTTCTAGATTAGACGCATCGACATCCAGCGGCCGGACGACCCGGCGAAGGCCAGCCGGATCCAGCCGTGATGCCGGCAGCACCGCCATCGGCAGGTAGCCCACAGGGCCTGCACCGGCGCCTGCGTCTGTGATGCCGGTGACGTCTGGGAGAGCAGGGAAGAATTCATCGGGGCGGCAGCGGTAATCCGCCGGCGCGTACCTGGTATGGCATGGCGGTGCGGTCCGGAAGTTTAAAATCAGACGCTCCCGGCGCTGCGCCATTGCCGGCGGTGGCACCATTGTCTTCAAAGGACGGATCACCATGACAAAGCAAGTCGAAGAGCTTCAGAAGAACTGGCGGGCATTGCTGCCGGCCGGCGTCAAGGCCGAGGTGTCGCCCGAGCCGGTGGAGCTGGGCACCCAGGAATGGCGCCGCAAGCTGGATCCGGCGGCGTTCGAAGTCCTGCGCAAAGAGGGCACCGAGCGGGCCTTCACCAGCCCACTCAACGACGAACACCGTGAGGGCGTATTCGTGTGCGCCGGCTGCGGCCAGCCCTTGTTCACTTCGGAGATGAAATACGATTCCGGTTCCGGCTGGCCCAGCTTCTTCACCACGATACCGGACGCCTTGGCCACCAGTACCGACTACAAGCTGCTGATGCCGCGCACGGAATACCACTGCACCCGCTGCGGCGGGCACCACGGGCACGTGTTCGAGGACGGTCCCGTTCCGACCGGCACGCGCTTCTGCAACAATGGCGTGGCGCTGAAATTCATTCCGAAGAACGAAAGCTGATCCGCCGCGCCCTGCGGCTGCAAGGAGGCCGGCAAACCAGGCACCGCCCCGGCAGCCGGCCCGTCCCGCTCAACGGCCGACGGCGTAGAAGACATCCCGGCGATCCGGCGTCACCGCGGTGATCACCAGCCTGCCGCCGGTGGCGATCAGCACCCCGTTGGCAGAATAGAGGAAAGGGCAACTGGGCAGGGATGCCATCGAAATGTCGAAGACGTTGCGACCGCCGCGGTTGGGCAGGATCCGCCCGCCGTAGGCGCAGCCGCCGGCCAGCGATGCGCTGAAACTGCCCGAGATATCGATGTCGATCACGAAGTCCCCGGCGGACAACAACGTCGACGCCGATCCCAGCCACCGTCCGACGATGGCGCGCGGGTCCGCGGCTAACCCGTAATCCGGCACGTAGGCCAGGCTGAAGCCTTCCAACTGGTCGGCCAGAAACAGTTCGCCGTTGATGGCAAAGGCAGGCTGAACGGTTGCCGCCAGCGACGACAAGAACGGGCGGTCAAAGCCGAAGAAGTAGTCGGTCGCGTCGTCCGAGCGGAACTGCGCACCTCGGGTGAAGTAGCCCGAACCGTGGATCACGCTGCGGGCGACCCCGCGAAAGCCGTAGATCAGCCAGTACTCCCCGGTGTCCAGAATGACGCCGTCGAGGGTGCCACCGGAACTGGTGTTGCCGGCCCAGAGCCCTTCCGCCTCCGAGGTGTCGAGACGACGGGGTTCCGAGGAGCCGCCGCAACCCGCCGCCACCAGCAATGCCGACGCTGCAAACGCCAGCAGCAAACGCCTGATCCAGAGCATGTCTTTCTCCCGTACGATCAGGCAATGCTACCCCGAGGCCCCGGCCAAGGCGGGCAAGCCCCGGCCGGCGGGGGCGTGATCGATCAGGGACTGACCGGCCGCTTCATCTCCACCATGATGACGTGGGTCGGCGTGGTGCCCACGTTCTCGCCGATATGCGTCTGGTCGGGCGAATACATCACCTCCCCTGCCTTGAACTCGCGCATCAGGACCTTGCCGTCCGGCAGGCGGATCTTGCGCTTGAAAGGCGTCACTGCGTACAGCACGAAGGCTGGATGGCGGTGCTGGTGGGTGATCTCCCCCGGCATGTCCCGATACTCGAGGACCCGGACCTGGTCGTTCTCCAGGACCACCTTGTATTTGTCGCCGTCGCTATCGACCGGGTTCTGCGCCAAGGCGGCCACCGACAACAGGGACAAGGTCAGGCCGCAGATTTTTTTAAGCATTTTGCACCTCGACGCGACCGCGAAGGCCGCTTCAGTTGGGGATCGATGCGAGTTCGCCGGGCCGTCTTCGTCCCCGTCCTTGCACCGATGGCGCGCCACTCGACGCGTCCACGGCGAAAGACTAGCGGGCGCGATCCTAGAAATGGCTTAGCGATTGCGAAGCCGCGTCGTCGAAAAAGAATGGTGCCGATCGTCGAACAGGTGCGCACCGGTGCGCGCCGGCTGGCCGTGTGCCGGATTTAAACCCCTCTTGCAAGGATCGACCATGCCCCAACTGAATGCCTACCTGTCCTTCCCCGGCACCTGCGCCGAAGCCATGAAGTTCTACGCGCAGGTCCTCGACGCCAAGCTTGAAGCGTTGATCACCTATTCCGAGATGCCCGGCGATCAGCCGGTGCCACCGGGACACGCCGACCGCATCATGCATGCCTACCTGGTGCATCCGGATTTCGCGCTGATGGCGGGCGATACGCCGCCGGGAACCCCCGAGCGGGAGGTGAGCGGCGTGATGATGACCTTGACCGACCCGACAGCGGACGAAGGCAGGCGCGTGTTCAACGCCTTGGCCGAGGGCGGCAAGATCAGTATGCCGCTGGGCGAGACCTTCTGGGCCGAAGCATTCGGCATGGTGGTCGACCGTTTCGGCATACCCTGGGGCGACAACGGCGGATCGAAAACTCTGGCGTGATAGCCGCCTGCGGGCAGCACGTCCGGGCGTGCGGCACTGCGCTATTTCGGCGCAAGCGTGCCGACGAAGGCCGCGCTCCGCTCGAGCCAGGCTCGCAACTGCTCATCCGACTCGAGTCCCGCCCGATCGACGTACACGTACCCGCGCATCGGCCTGCCGGTGAAATCCATCTTGCGCACGTGCTTCCTGCCGAGGACATGCTCGTACTGGTCCGGCCCGACCCGAACCATCAGCGAGTCGGCGGAAATCCCGACGAACATGTGGCCATCGCGCATGAATGCGATCCCCCCGAACATCCGTCGCTCGGTGATGCCAGGCAGCTCACGCAGGCTGTCACGGATGCGCTGGGCGAGGGCTTCGTCATAGGCAATGTTCGTACACCTTCATGGCTAGCGGCCCTGACACCGGGGCCCGCCGATCGGCAGGACTCCCGGACAGGCAAGTGAACCAGGGATGATGTGAAGACGAAAAGAGGGATGGGGTGGCTGACGGGACTCGAACCCGCGACAGACGGAATCACAATCCGTAACTCTACCAACTGAGCTACAGCCACCACCGGAAAGCTGGCCTGCCCGACAGGATTCGAACCTGTGACCCTCAGCTTAGAAGGCTGATGCTCTATCCGACTGAGCTACGGGCAGATGTCGAAAACGACGGTCAGGACTGAACCTGGTCGGGGTGGAGAGATTCGAACTCCCGACATCCTGCTCCCAAAGCAGGCGCGCTACCAGGCTACGCTACACCCCGAATCCGCTATTGTAGCGAATCCGCGATCGACTGCGCCAGCCGCATCGCCTGTTCGGTCGTTTTGGCCTCGACCATTACTCTCAGGACCGGCTCGGTGCCCGACGGCCGGATCAGCGTCCGGCCGTGTTCGCCGAGTTCTTTCTCTGCGTCAGCCCGTGCGGCGGCCAGGCCGCCGTGGGACTGCCAGTCAAAATTGCGCTTGACCCGCACGTTGATCATTTTCTGCGGCAACAGGGTCAGTTCGCTGGTCAACTCCGACAAGGTCTTGCCGGTGCGCACGACGGCCGCCAGCACCTGGAGTGCGCTGATGGTGCCGTCGCCGGTACTGTGGCAATCCAGCGCCAGCAGGTGACCCGAGTTCTCGCCACCGAAGAGCCAGCCTCGCGACTGCAGCTGCTCGAGCACATACCGGTCACCGACCTTGGCACGCTCGAACGGCACGCCGCACCGGTTCATGGCCTGCTCGAAGGCATAGTTGGTCATGAGCGTGCCGACCACGCCGGCCACCGGTCCCACCCGCAGGCGGTCATTGACCAGGACGAACAGCAGTTCATCGCCATCGTAGGTCCGACCGGCCGCATCGCACATGATCAGGCGGTCCGCGTCGCCGTCCAGCGAGATGCCGAGGTCCGCGCCAGCCTTGCGGACAGCGGCAGCCATCGCCTTGGGATGAACCGCACCGACTCCGTCGTTGATGTTGACGCCGTTCGGATCGGTACCTATCGAGACGACTTCGGCGCCGAGTTCATGGAAAACGTGCGGCGCGGTGTGGTACGCCGCGCCGTTGGCGCAATCGACCACCAGTTTCAGGCCTTTGAGGTCGAGCGCAAACGGGAACGTGCTCTTGCAGAACTCGATGTAGCGTCCGGCTGCCGCCTCCACCCGGAATGCCTTGCCCAGGCGCTCCGAAGTCACGCACACCACCGGTTCCTCCAGCAGCGCCTCGATGGCTTCCTCGGTCTCGTCCGGCAGCTTGTTGCCGTCGGCGGAGAAGAACTTGATGCCGTTGTCCTCGAAAGGATTGTGCGAAGCGCTGAGCACCACCCCGGCGGACAACCGCAGGGCGCGGGTGAGATAGGCGACCGCCGGGGTCGGCAGGGGACCGGTGACATGCACGTCCACCCCGGCGGAACAGAGTCCGGCCATGAGGGCGGACTCCAGCATATAGCCGGAAATCCGGGTGTCCTTGCCCAGCAGCACCGCCGGGCGGCCACGCCCGCCCTGGGCCAGGACCCTGCCGGCCGCGTAACCGAGGCGCATGACGAACTCCGGCGTGATCGGCCGCTCCCCCACCCGTCCCCGCACACCATCCGTCCCGAAGTATCGACGCGCCATCCTGTTTCCTGTGTCAACCGGGCGAGGCCACCAGGGCCTGCGCCGCGCTATTCATTCCAACCGGGCCACCGCCTGCCAGACCCGCAATGCCCCTACCGTCTCGGCAACGTCGTGCACCCGCACGATCCGCGCGCCGCGCGCAACCGCGGCGAGCGCCGCCGCAATGCTGCTGCCCAGTCGCCGGTCCACCGGCAGGCGGGTGAGTTCTCCGACCATCGACTTGCGCGACAGGCCCACCAGCACCGCGCAACCCAGGTCGTCCAGGCGCCCGAGACCACGGAGCAGTTCCATATTGTGCGCAAGCGACTTGCCGAACCCGAAGCCGGGGTCCAGCGCAATCCTACGGCACCCCACCCCGTGACTTTGCAGCAGGTCCCGTCGCCGTTCCAGGAACTCGTGCACCTCGGCCACGACGTCGTCGTAGGCGGGCGAGTCCTGCATGGTGCCTGGCTCGCCCTTCATGTGCATTGCCACCAGCCCGACGTCGCTGCCCGCCACCGCAAAGATCGCGCCCGGCCGGCAAAATCCCACGACGGCGTTGATGATGGAGGCGCCCGCTCCGATCGCGCGACGCATGACCGATGGATGCCGGGTATCGACCGACACCGGGCAGGGCAGCTAGGCGAGCCCGTCCAGCACCGGCGCCAGGCGCAGCCATTCGAGATCTTCCGGCATCGGCAGGGCGCGGGGTCGGGTCGACTCCGCCCCGATATCGATGATG
>JBBRJB010000107.1:0-7316 GCA_038220085.1 Burkholderiales bacterium | reverse complement strand
AACGTCTCGAAGAACCAGGTGGTGTGCGCGAGATGCCACTTGGCGGGACTGGCATCGGCCATCGACTGCGCCTGGCAGTCCTCGGGCGACAGGGGATCGCACAATGCCACGGTCCAGGCCCTGGTGTCCCGGTATTCGGCGCGCAGCCGGGTCAGTTCTGCTGCGATTGCCTGGCCGGGGAATGAGTCACGCCCGCTCATCAATTCACCGCGTGGAAGACCGCATAGTCCGGATCGTCGTTTCGCCAGTGGCGCACGGCGCGGAATCCTGCCTGCCGCAGCAACGCGTCAAAGCGTTCGACCGTGTATTTGAACGCCGACTCGGTGTGGATTCGCTCGCCGGCGGCGAAGGTCCGCTCGCCGCCTTGCCAGCGGACCCGCATCTCCCGCCGCGCCTCGAGGTGCATCTCGACACGGGAAAGCACCTCATTGAACAACGCCACGTGGCGCCAACCGGAGGGCTCGAAATCACCGCCGACGATGCGATTGATGTTGCGCAGGATGTTGCGGTTGAACGCTGCAGTGACGCCGAGAGAGTCGTCATAGGCCCTCTGCAACACGTCGGCGGACTTGATCAGGTCGACGCCGATCAGCAGGCCTCCGCCGACCGCCTGCGACTGGATCCGGCGGAGGAACTCCAGCGCCAAGCCCGGCGTGAAGTTGCCGATGCTGGATCCTGGATAGAAGAACAGCCGTTTCGCGCCATCGAGTTCCCGTTGCAACTCAGGTGGCAGATCCAGCGAGGTGCTGAAGTCCATGCCGACCCCTGTCATGCCGATGCCTGGGTGACTCGCGGAGAGTCGCTCCACGGCGCGCCGGACGAATTCGACGGAGATGTCGATCGCGATGTACTGGGCTGGCCGCAGCGACTCGAACAGGCTGGCGGCCTTTGCGCAGTTCCCTGCGCCAAGATCGATGAGGGTTGCACCAGAACCGACGCTGGTGGCGATTTCTCGGCCGCGGTTCGCAAAGATCGCGGCCTCCGCGCGAGTAGGATAATACTCATCCACTTCGGTGATGGCTTCAAACAGGTGCGAACCGAGAACGTCGTAGAAGAATTTGGGGGAAATGCGGGCCTTCGCCTGCATCAATCCTTCGATGATCTCGTCCCGCGGGCCCGGCGCTGCGGACGCCTGCGCTTCTTCGAAGAAACGGGGATGGGCGGACGCAACAGGAACGTCTCCGGCGGGTCGCAACGCGGCAGGATGTAACACGGAATCTCCCAAGGGCCGAGCCCGATGGTTCTCACGATTTGCTGTTCGAGGGCCGGCGAAGAGCGACGGCAACCGGCATGCCCACGATCTCACCAAGGATCCTACGGTCATGCAGCCATGCATGCGATAGCGCCGATCTGCGGCAATTTTTCGTAGGGTAAGGGCTTTGCAAATTCTACTGTGGATCCGGCGGGTATGAAATTTGCCTGAAACTCTGATCGTTCACTCGGCGGCAGCCTGCGAACGACCGACTTGGTTGATCGCGCCCATTTGGGATCGGAATTCCGGTTTCGGTTCATCGGGTGCCACGCCAGGAAGTGAGAACGCGGAAAATCACATGCAGAAAACCGACTCCATCCGCGCCGCAGCGGCCGAACCCCGGCCGACCGGCGTATTTCCCATGCCTTGCAAGTGCGCCTGAAACCGGCCGGGATGGCCGACGGCGGTTCCATGAACGACTCCAGCAGGCTCGGCGAGCGGGCTGCAGACCGGTTCGCCGGCGACACGACCGCCCGGATACTGGACAGTCTGGGCATTTTCGTGGCCGTGCTGACGCCCCAGGCCACCGTCAGCTACGTCAACCAGGCATCGCTGGCGGCAGCTTCGGTGCAACTGGAGGACCTGCTCGGGCTGCCGCTCTGGTTGACGCCGTGGTGGCGGCTGGAGGAACCGGTGCAGGCGCAGGTGCGGCTCGCCTGCGAACGTGCCGCCCATGGCGAATCGGCGCGCGAGGATGTTCCGATGTGGAGACTGGGCAAAGATCGGGTTACGGCCGAACTCTCGGTGGCCCCTGTGCTTGACGCAGCTGGCACGGTTCGGCAGTTGATCGTCTCGGCGGTCGACGTCAGCGCTCAGAGAAAAGAGGCTCGCGCATCGGTCGACCGCAATCGCCGGAAGGACGAATTCCTGGCAATGCTCGCGCACGAATTGCGCAACCCTCTGGCGCCATTGCGCCATGCCGCCGCCCTGATGCGCCTGAGCGACGAAGGCCATGCCCAGCGCAGCGCTATCAGCGCCCTCGTCGATCGGCAGGTCCACCAGATGGCGAGACTGCTGGACGATCTGCTGGACGCATCAAGAATCGACCAGGGCAAGATCTCGCTGACGCTCGAACCGGTGGAACTGGGAGGCCTGCTGACTCAGTCAATCGACGGCATGCGATCGGTCACCGATTCGCGCGCGCAGCGCGTCCTGTTGAGCTTGCCGCCGCAGCAGACCTGGCTTGACGCCGACCCGGTGCGAATCACCCAGATCATCGAAAATCTCCTGACCAACGCAGCGAAGTTCACCGACACCGAAGGGACCATCCGGGTTACGCTGACCGCAGCGGATGCGACGGTCTGCCTGAGCGTGGCGGACAACGGCCAGGGAATCGATACGGAGCTGCTGCCGAAGGTCTTCGATCTGTTCACCCAGGGCGCGAGATCTCTCGATCGCAGCCAGGGCGGCCTGGGCATCGGCCTGTCACTGGTTCGAAACCTCGCGGAACTGCACGGCGGCGAGGTCACCGCTCACAGTGCCGGACCTGGTTGCGGCAGCGAGTTCATCGTCACCCTGCCACTGCTCGCACGGCCGGTCCTCCCGTCTTCTCCACCCGCCCCTGTCCACATGGGATTCAGCCCGAAACGGATACTGGTGGTGGACGACAACGTCGATGCCGCCGAGAGCCTGGCTGAATTGCTTATGCTCAAGGGCCATGTGACGAGGGCGGTGACTGATCCACGGACGGCCCTGGACGTGGCACCTGCTTTCTCCCCCCAAGTCATCCTGCTGGACATCGGCCTGCCCGACATCGACGGGTTCCAGGTCGCGCGCCGCCTGCGCCAGATGGCGCAGACCCGTGATGCGCTGCTGGTGGCGGTCACCGGTTACGGACAGGCGGAGGACCGCAAGGCCTCCACCGCGGCAGGCTTCGACCACCACCTGGTAAAGCCGGTCAACCTGCGCCAGCTCGAGGAGCTGATCGACCTGCGCGGGTGACGTTCTAAAAATTCACCCGATCGGCGCCTTTCAGGGAAAGCATCTGGCGGGCCTCCGTCGGCGTGGCGACCTCCAGTCCCAGTTCCTCGACGATACGGCGTGCTGCCTGGACCTGCTCCGCGTTGCTGCGCGCAAGCTTGCCAGGTCCGATCCACAGCGAATCCTCCAGACCCACGCGGATATTCCCGCCCATTGCGGCGGACATGGCCGCGATCGGCAGCTGGTTGCGACCGGCGCCGAGCACGCTCCACTGGTAGTCCGTGCCGAACAGCCGATCGGCGGTGCGCTTCATGTGGATCACGTCCTCCGGATGGCCGCCGATGCCGCCAAGGATTCCGAACACCGACTGGATGAAGAACGGCGCCTTGACCAGGCCCCGGTCGGCGAAGTGGCGCAAGGTGTAGAGATGCCCGATGTCGTAGCACTCGATCTCGAAGCGGGTGTCGTTGCGCGCGCAGGTCGTGAGGATGTTCTCGATGTCCTTGAACGTGTTTTTGAAGATCCGGTCATCCGACTCCGCCAGATAGGGCTTCTCCCAATCGAACTTGAACTCCTTGAATCGGGACAGCATCGGGAAAAGACCGAAGTTCATCGACCCCATGTTGAGCGACGCCACTTCCGGTTTGAAGTGCGCGCAAGGCCCGAGCCGCTCCTCCACCGACATCGTCGGTGCACCACCGGTCGTGATGTTGATGACGGCATCGGTCCGCCGCTTGATGTCCTTGAGAAAAGGCTCAAAGGCGGCCGGCGACTGGTCGGGCTTGCCGTTGCGGGGATCGCGGGCGTGAAGGTGGACCAGCGCCGCGCCGGCCTCGGCGGCAGCGACGGCAGCCTCCGCGATCTCTTCGGCGGTGATCGGCAGGTGGGGGGACATCGACGGGGTATGAATGGCCCCGGTGACGGCACAGGTGATCATCACCTTGCGGCCTTGGGGACGGGGGGTCTTGCTGGATTCAGCCATGACTTGTCTCACTTCTTCCAGGGTTGCTGCAGGTTGATGTGGGCGGCCAGCGCGGCCAGCCGTTCGTTGCGCCAGAGGCTCTTGCGGACGATCTCGTCCGGGTCAGGCGTGTCACCCCAGGAGGCAACCACCTTGGACCAGCTTTGCGGGTCCCAGACCTCCGGAAGCGCCGGCTCGGACTGAAGGTGGCGATAGAAACCGGTATAACGGGTGCAATAGTCGGGAATGCCACCGGGTGCGTTGAGTTCGATCGTCTCGAACGGGCCGAGAAACGACCAGCGCCGGCCCAGCCCCTGCGAGAGCGTCTTGTCGAGATCCTGAGGCGAGCAATAGCCCTCGCCGACCAGACGGAACGCCTCAGCCAGAAGCGCGCCCTGCAAGCGGTTGAGGATGAAACCTTCCACTTCGCGCAGCACGTCCACCGGCACCTGCCCGATGCTCTCGTATACCTCCCGAGCCCGCGCGCGGGTGTCGTCCGACGTCCAGGGGGCACCACAAAGTTCCACGATCGGCACCAGGTGGGGCGGATTCACCGGATGCCCGACGATGCAGCGGGCTCGTCCGGCGAGATCCGCGGTGAATCGGGAAGCGACGATCGCCGAGGTGGATGAAGCCAGCACGCATCCTGGCTGGGCCGCCCGATCGAGCCGCTTGAAGGTCTCGATCTTGACTGAAACAGTTTCCGGTCCGTTCTCCTGGACGAAATCCGCGTCGGCCACGGCGTCTTCCAGCGACTCGCAGGCAGACACCGACGATGCTGCGGCCGCGGCGTCCTTGACGAGGCCATGCCGCGCAAGATCTTCAAGGCTGTCTGCCACCAACGCAGGCGCCTGCGCCCGGACCTCCGGCACCGGATCCCACAGGCGCACCTGCCAACCCGCGCGCGCAAAGACGTTGGCCCAGGCCCGACCGATCAGCCCGGATCCGATGATTGCCACTACCGACATCCGACTCTCCGTGATGTTGCGCGGTTCAAAGCCACAGGACCTCGCGCCGCAAATCCAGATTGTCGCTCAAGACGCGCGAAGGCCCGACATGGATCACTTCGCCACGCTCCAAGGCGACTGTCCGGTCCGACAGAGCCAGTGCGAGGTCCAGATGGTGATCGACGATCACGATGGATATCTCGCTGCGTAGCTTGTCGAATGCTTCGAACAATTCTTCCACGATCGCGGGCGCAAGGCCCTCGAATGGTTCATCCAGCAGCAGCACCTGGGTATCGCCCGAGAGCGCCCGGGCGACTGCGACCATCTGCTGTTCGCCGCCCGAGAGATAGTCGGCCGGCGAGCGCCAGCGCTCCTTGATCCGGGGAAAGAAGCGGAAGATCTTCTCCTCGTCCCAGTGAACGCCTTTGCCATTGCGCCTGCGCAGGCGACCCAACTCCATGTTGTCGGCCACGGTCATGCCCGCAAACAGGCCGCGCCCCTGCGGGACATAGGAGATTCCACCACGCGTGATCAGCGCGGACGGACGACCCGCCATCGGCTGGCCGGCCAGGGAAATGCTCCCGGAGCGCGGCGGCGCGACGCCGACGATGGTCTTGAGCACGGTCGACTTGCCGGCGCCGTTACGACCCAGCAAGGCCACGATTTCATGGCGATGGACGTCGAAGGAGATTGCGCGAAGGATATGGCTCTTGCCGTAATACGTGTCCACGCCATCGAGGCTGAGCAGGACCTCGTCAGTGGCCTGGGAGGGACTCGCGCTGGCTGCCAGCGCATGCGCCCCGGCGCCGATGTAGACCGCCTGGACCTCGGGGGAGGTACGGGCGTCTTCGACGGTGCCGTCCACCAGCACGTCGCCGTCATTCATCACCGTTACCGCATCGGCGATCTGGAATACCCGGTCGATGTCGTGTTCTACCAGCAGCACCGGCAGCTGGGTGGCAATGCTCTTGATGAGATCGCCGACCCGCTCGCGTTCCGCGGCCGCCAATCCGGCCAGCGGCTCGTCCAGCAGCAGCAGGCGCGGTCGCGAGGCCAGTGCCAGCGACATGTCCAGGAGACGCTGACCGCCGTAGGAAAGGGTGCCGGCTTCGGCGGCCTCGATACCGCCCAGACCCATTGCCTGTATCACCTGCGCGGTCTCGTCGTTTACCCGGGCCAGGTTGCGCGCCGCGCTCCAGATGTCGAAACGGTTCGGATCCCGGGCCTGGGTGGCGAGTCGCACGTTCTCCTGGACGCTCAATCCGGCAAACAGGTTGGTAATCTGGAACGAACGACCGATACCGGCGCGCGTGGCACTTTCCGGCGACAGGCCGCCGATCGGTTCACCGGCGAGCCTGACCGTGCCTGAATCGGGCGCGAACATCCCTGAAATGAGGTTGAAGGCGGTCGTCTTGCCCGCGCCGTTCGGTCCGATCAGGGCATGCAACGAGCGATCCGCGACCGAAAAACTTACGCCCTTGACCGCACGGATCCCGCCGAAGCTGCGGGCGATGTCACGGACTTCGAGGATGTTGCCGGCGTCATGGCTGCTGGGAACCAGGAATGCCGGCAGATCGACCCGGCCAGTCCGTCGATTGGCCATCGCCGCAGCACCGACGGTGAGCTTGCGCCACGGCTGGGTCACGCGCTGGTACAAGCCGACCAGCCCCGTCGGCGAGAAGACGATGAACAGCACGAACAGCAAGCCGAAATAGAACAACCAGTCCGACGTGAGGCTGGAGAGGTAATCGCGGAACAGGACAAAGAACAAGGCGCCGAGTGCCGGGCCAAGGAACGACCGCATGCCGCCGATGACCACCATGGCCAGCAATTCACCCGAGAAGGCGACACTAATCGGATCGGCCGATGTCATCCGGTTGTTGAACAGCAGCAGGATTCCGGCCAGGCTGGTCAGCGTGGCGGACAGGACGAAGGCGACCAGCTTGTAACGATCGGTGTTGTATCCGAGAAAGCGTGCGCGCTGCTCGTTTTCACGGATCGCGACCAGCACGCTGCCGACCGGGGACCGGTGAAACCGCCATAGCACGTAGGTCATCAACATCGCCATGACCGCCACCAGACCATAGTAGGGAGCGCGCTCCTCGAACGCGCCGCCAAACCAGTCCGGTCTGGCGATTCCACCCAGGCCATCTTCACCACCGGTAAGTTCGGTCCAGCGGAACGCGATCACGTAGAGCATTGCCGAGAGCGCCAGGGTCAGCAGCGAGAAGTAGAC
>JBBRJB010000106.1:0-7324 GCA_038220085.1 Burkholderiales bacterium | reverse complement strand
CGCCGGCATCGCTTCCGGAAACGCACCGGAGGCGATCGCGATCGATCAAAGGACGATCTCGGGACGCGCGGTTATCGAGCGCCGGATCATCCAGGTCGACGACGTCCTCGAACGGGCCGACGAGTATCCGCTCGCCCGCGACCTGGCGCAGCGCCTCGGTCACCGTACGGTGGCAGCCACGCCGCTGATGCGTGAAGGCGAACCCTTTGGCGTGATCCTCCTGCGCCGCGAGCAAGCGCGGCGCTTTGATGAGAACGACACCGCGCTGCTGAAGATCTTCGGCGACCAGGCCGCAATCGCGATCGGCAACGCGCGACTGTTTCGCGAGATCCAGGACAAGAGCCAGCAGCTCGAGATCGCCAATCAGCACAAGTCGGAGTTCCTGGCGAACATGTCGCACGAGCTTCGGACGCCGCTGAACGCGATCATCGGCTTTTCCGAGGTCATGATCGAGCGCATGTTCGGCGATGTGAATCCGAAGCAGGACGAGTACCTGCGCGACATTCACGCGTCCGGCAAACACCTGCTCTCGCTGATCAATGACATCCTGGACCTTTCGAAGATCGAAGCCGGACGGATGGAGCTCGATCTGACGGTTTTCGATCTACGCGCCGCGGTCGCTGACGCGCTGGCGCTGGTACGCGAGCGCGCGAGGCGGCGAGATATCGCGCTGATGCAGAGAATCGATCCAGCGCTGGGAGATCTACGCGCCGATGAGCGCAAGTTCAAGCAGATTCTGCTGAATCTGCTTACCAATGCGGTCAAGTTCACGCCCGATGGTGGCTCGATCGAGTTGCGGGCCCGCGTCGTCGACGATGGCGTCGAGTTCACGGTCACGGATGACGGCATCGGCATCCGAGCCGAAGACCTGCAGGCCATCTTCGAAGCTTTTCGACAGGTGGGATCGGGCTACACGAACAAGGAGGAGGGTACCGGCTTGGGTCTGGCGCTGACCCGTCGTTTCGTCGAGTTGCATGGCGGGTCGCTCGATGTCGCGAGCGCGCCTGGCAAGGGATCGGCGTTCTCGTTCACGTTGCCGAGCCGGTCATGAAGACGATCCTGATCGTCGAGGACAACGAGAAGAACATGAAGCTCGCCCGCGACATCCTGCAGGTCAAGGGCTACCGAACGATAGAAGCCGCGACCGGTCTCGCGGGCCTTCAGGCCGCTCAGGATGAACCACCTGACCTGATCCTGATGGACATTCAGTTGCCCGACATCAGCGGGATCGAGGTCTACGCACGCCTGCGCGCTGACCCGACGACCGCCGGCATTCCGGCGATCGCGTTCACCGCGTCGGTGACACAGGCTGATCGCAACCGGATCATAAATGCGGGGTTCGGCGGATTCCTGGCCAAGCCGATCAGCCTGAAGGAGTTCCTGCAGACGATCGAGCGGGTCCGGGCGAAGGCATCGTGAGCACTGAAGCACACTCGATCCTGGTCGTCGACGACACGCCCGCCAACGTCAAGCTGCTGGTCGACGTGCTGTCGGCACGCGGATATCGGACGGCTTCGGCGGCCTCCGGCGAGGCGGCGCTGGACCGGCTTTCGCACGAGGTGCCCGATCTGGTTCTGCTCGACGTGATGATGCCGGGCCTGTCAGGGTACGAAGTCTGCCGTCGTATCCGCGCCGAGGAGCGGACGGCGTTGCTGCCGATCGTTCTATGCACGTCGCTCGACCCGGGGCAGGAGCGGGTCAACGGCATCGAGGCGGGCGCCGACGACTTCCTGACCAAACCGGTCAATATCCAGGAGCTTCTCGCGCGTGTCCGTTCGCTGCTGCGGATCAAGAAGCTGCAGGACGAGGTCGCTCGGCAGGCCGCCGAGCTCGCACAACTGAATGCGTCGCTGGAACAGCGGGTTCGCGATCAGATCGGTCAACTCGACAGGCTGGGCAAGCTCAAGCGGTTTTTCTCGCCGCAACTGGCCGAGGCATTGCTGACCCGTGACGGCGACGCGCTGCTTGCCACGCATCGGCGCGAAATCAATGTCGTCTTCATCGACTTGCGCGGATTCACCGCCTTCACCGAGACCGCCGAGCCCGAGGAGGTGATCGAGTTGCTGCGTGAATACCATGCGACGATGGGCCGCGTTGTCCTCCATTACGGCGGCACGCTCGAGCGCTTCGCCGGGGATTCGGTGATGGTGTTCTTCAACGACCCGGTACCGCTCGAGCGCCCCGCAGAGCAGGCGGTTCGGATGGCGCTGACCATGCAGGCGACCTTCGTGCCGCTCGCGCAGTCATGGACCAAGCGCGGCCACGACCTCGCGCTCGGCGCGGGCGTGGCGCAGGGTTACGCGACGCTAGGGGCGATCGGCTTCGAAGGTCGCTGGGACTATGCGGCGATCGGCAACGTGACTAACCTGGCAGCGCGGCTGTGCAGCGAGGCGTCTGCCGGACAGATCCTGGTCGATCTGAAGACGATGGCGCGGATAGAGGGTAGCGTTGACGCGGAGCCGGTCGGACCTCTGTCGTTGAAAGGGTTTTCACACCCTATGCCGGCGTTCTCGATACGGAACTGGCGGGCTGACCATCCGGCGGCGCCTGATGCCCACCACGGGACTATCATTTGATCGAGTGAGAGAACGTGTCGCGACGCACCAAAGCTGGCAGCCGCCACGCACCGGCTGCGGTCGATGGGGGAAGAACATGCACAGACGAAATGCGCTCGAGTTCATCCTTGCTCTCTGGGGAATGCCGCTTATCGGGCGGGCGCAGCAAGCGAGCATGTTCAGACTCGTGTGGTTGACCAGTAGACCGGTCGATTCGAGGGGTGCCCTGTGGGCCGAGTTCAGTGCGGGAATGCGAGAGCTCGGCTGGATCGAAGGTCGGGACTTCACTGTCGAGAACCTGCACTATGACGGCCGCAGTGAGCGGCTTCCCGCACTTGCCGCAGCGGCGGTCCAGCGCAAGTTCGATCTCATCCTCTGTGCCGGGAGACTGCCGGCGGTGGCCGCCAAGGAGGCGACCAGCACCATTCCCATCGTGTTCCATTTCGTTGATGATCCCCTGGGAGCTGGCTTGGTTGCAAGTCTGCCGCGGCCGGGGGGCAACGTCACGGGGCTGGGCGGTCTTTGGAGAGGGATCTCCGGCAAGATGCTCGAGTTGCTCACGGAGGCTACCCCCATGGCGACTCGGATCGCGCTGCTAACCGATCCGACTCTTGCGCAACAGGCGGATTTTGATGTCGAAGCCCATGCCGTCGCACAGAGGATGAAAGTGACGCTGACGACGATCGAACTGCGCTCGCCGGACGGTCTCGATAGCACTTTCGCGACCATTGCCCGCGACAAGCCGGACGCGCTGCTGATCTGGGGTCAGCCCTTTCTTTTTGCACAGGGCGCGCGGCTTGCCAAACTGGCAATCGAGCAACGATTGCCGGCGATCATTCCGTTCGAACAAGTCGCCCAAGCCGGACTTCTGATGTCCTACGGTGCGAGGATCCTTGACGACGCGCGACGACTCTCGTACTACGTGGACCGCATCCTGAAGGGCACCAATCCCGGCACCCTCCCCGTCGAGCAGCCAAGCCGGTTCTATCTCACGATCAACCTGAAAACGGCAAAGTCGATCGGGCTCACCTTGCCTCCTTCGCTGTTGCAGCGGGCCCATCGGTTGATCGAGTGAGGCGCTACGCGAGGCCAGATTCTGTTTCCCGGTGCGTGAACGGCACTTTCCGCTGCCGAGCCCTCGGTGGCGAACTGGCACACGATGCGTCAGATTGAGTCCGGAGGCTTGTAACCCAGGTTGGATCACGTCAGAAGGTTCTGAGGGACACCTTCGTCGGCTTTCATCGCGGTGACCAGATTCTGCGGCACGCCCTCGTCCGACTTCATCGCCGTAACGAGGTTGTGGGGAACGCCCTCGTCCGACTTCATCGCTGTAACGAGGTTGTGGGGAACGCCCTCGTCGGCTTTCATCGCCGTGACAGCGGATTCGCTTGCCGGCTTAAGACTCGTCGGATTGGTAGCGTAGGCGCTCGCGGTAAAGAGGGCGACGACGGCGGCGGCGATGATGGAACGATTAGCTTTCATGCGATTCTCCTGACAGGTGGTTGAGTACAACGGTTCCCAGTCTACGGAGAGCCTCGGCCGCTGAATGTGCGTTCACGCACCTGAAATTTCAGGATCCCGCAATAGTTGTGGTGGGTCCTGATCCGCTCAAGCACCGTCCCTCACGTCCTTTACCATTCGTTCGAGCCGACCGACGTCCTTGACCACGAGCGCGCCGGCATCTTTCTGGAGCACGCCGAACCGGGTCAACGCCGACAGCTCGCGCGTGACCTGTTCACGATAGGTACTGACCCGGCTGGCGATGTCCGCATGCTTCGGCGCCGGCTCGATGCGTGCGTGGTTGCCGACGACGCCGGCTTCGCGGGCGAGTCGAAGCACCTCGGCGTGAACGCGATTCTGCACGCCGAGCGTGCTGAGATCGATCACGCGATCGGACAGTTGCCGGATCAGTTCGGTCAGCCGGATCAGCACGCGCTCGCGAACGAGCGGCTCTTCCTGAATGAGTTCCATTAAGACCTCGCGCGAAATCGACGCGATCAGTACGCTGTTCAATGCGACCGCGTCAGTGGAACGAGGCTCCCCGTCGATCGCGCTGAGGTAGCCTAGGGCTCCTCCCGATACCTCGTCATTGAACGTCACCTGGCGACCCGCGGCGGAGTAGATCGTGATCCGTACCGTGCCGGAGACTATCAGGTGCAGATCGCTGTCCTGCGCGTTCCACGAGACGATTCGCTGCTCGGGTTCATAGCGCTTCCAGGTGCAGCGAGTCGCCAGGGTCTGCAGACGCTCGTCGGGCAGACCCTCGAGGAGGGCGATCCTGCGCAATCCAAGAGCTGAGGGCTGTGTCAACTTTGCCATGGGCGAGTTCCCTACCTCCGCGCCTCCATCCGCCCCGATTCTACCGGCGAGGCAGCAACAGCCTACATCGCGCTACTCAGTCCAGGACGAACCCGCTGGCAGCCACTATCGGGCGCCAGGTCTTGATGTCCGCGGCGAGCGTGACGTCCAGCGCCTGCGGAGGCCCCGGGTCCGCCTCGATGCCGATGCTGGGCAGCCGGCCGGGCAGATTGCCGCGAGAGAGAAGAGCCAGGACCGCCTCGTTCCAACGGTCCACCGCCGAGGCGGGCGTGCCCCGTGGGGCGAACAGCCCGTACCATTGCGGTGAGTCGAACCCGCGAAACCCGAGCTCGCCAAGCGTGGCGATGTCGGGGGCGAGCGGGGTACGCTGCACGCCGTCGACCGCGAGGATGCGGATCCGGCCGGCGTGCCGATAGGGAAGTGCGTCGGCGATCGGAACGATGCCTGCCGCGATCCTTCGGGCCACCACGTCGTTGATCAGCAGCGTACTGCGACGATAGGGCATCAGGAGCAGAGACGCCTCGTGCTCGTACGCGAACCGGCAGCCGATGAACCAGCGCAGGCTGCCAGCGGCGGACGTGCCGACCGTGGCGGCTTCGGGAACTCGACGAGCGTCCAGCAGCCACGCATTTACGTCGCGCACAGGCGAATCCGCGGGCACGACGATGACGGAGCGGCGGGTGGCGACCCGTCCCACCGCGACGAAGTCGGCCCACGGGTCGAAGCCGGCCCACGGGTCGAAGCCGGCCGTGCGGCGGGTCAGCAGCGCCAGCACCATGGTGCAGGTGTCGGCCAGCAAAAGGTTGTGTCCGTCGGGCTCCTGGTTCCTGACGTAATCCGCCGCAATCCGTCCGCCCGCGCCTCCGCGGGACATGACGGCCACCGTCTCGTCCCAGTGCCGCCCGAACTCGATCGCGAGCACGCGCGTAAGCACGTCGCCCGGCCCGGCAGTCTCGAAGCCGGCGACGAGCCGCAGCCGTCCTTCGTCGTCGTCGGCCCGGACCCGGCCGGCCAGCGCCAGGCCCGGAGCTGCCATGATCCCCTTGACGAACATGCGGCGGCGTCGGGAGCCGCCATTTCGATCGTGAATTACCGGTGACGCCTGCCGGAGGCCCTTCCCGATGGAAGAGTCAGGCGCTGCTTCGGGTATGTTTCGCCTACTTAGCATAGAGTGATACGGGCTCCTTGCGGCTGACGCTCATGAAACAACTCAAATTCTTAGTGAGCCACGAAAGCCCCTGGCGGAATAGTACGACTGCGAAAGTTGCACATGATAGGCGCTCCGTAGAGGTCGATCCGGCTGTCTTTCTCAAGCGACTCGATCGGCATCCTGACGAAGTTGGTCCATCATAATCCTGCGGGGGCGCGTTCTGGCTGACGGTGCTCTGCCTATAATTCCCCGCTGACGATCACAGAGGTGCAAATGTGAAGTTCAAGGTGACGGGCACCAGGACACCCCCCACTACGGCAGGCGCTTCAACCAGGAAGGCCGGCGCGAAGAAGACCGGTGCGTCGGACCGGATCGCTTCATCGGACGCGGCAGAGCTTGCGCTGGCGGCGTCCGCCCCTTCCCCGGTCGACGCGGCACCGGCGACGATGGCTATTCAACTCGCTGCCCGCATCGCTCAGCGAATCATCGACGGCGATTACGCGCCGGGCAGCAATCTGCGCGAGATTCCGCTGGCCGAGGCGTTTCAGGTCGGACGCTCCTCGGTTCGCGAGGCACTCAGGATTCTGGAGCGGGACGGCGTGGTGCGGATTGAGCCCCGGTACGGCGCGTCAGTGACGCGACTCAGTACCGACGAACTGGTCGAGGTCTATCAGGTCCGGTCGGTCCTGCTCGGGTTGGCGATGGGCATGTTCTGTTCCGCTTGTGACGATGCGCAGGTCCGGTGGCTCGAAACCCGCTATCGCGAGATGTCCTCGATCAAGTCCGACGACCAGCACCAGGCTGCCGCACGCCATGCGGAGATCTCGGCCGGGATGGCGCGCTTTATCTTCAATGGCAGCGGCAACCGGTTGCTGATCCAGTTGCTGTCCCGCATGTCGTTGCAGATCGCTCGCTACACCCTGGTCGGTCTGTCCGCACCCCGGCGAAGAGAGCAGTCGTGCATCACCTGGGGCCGGGTAATCGCAGCGCTTCAGGCGCGCGACGCCAAGGCAGCCGAGCGCTGCGGCCGCAAGCTGGTTCGCGACAATCTTCGCTTCGCACTCTCGCGGATATCTGCCGCCTGACGTCGCCGTGCTGGTTGACGCCCGTCCAGGCATCCGATAGATTGTCGACAATGTGTAGACAATAATGGCGACTTTGATCGATGGTGCCGACAGGGAGACTGACGATGTCGGGTGTGACGACAGGAGCAGGGCGGGGCGGTTCAGGACCTGCGGGGCCGGAGCAATACCGGGGAGTCCATGCCGGCATCGGCGTTCGCCGTTTGACCGATTCAATT
>JBBRJB010000105.1:0-7339 GCA_038220085.1 Burkholderiales bacterium | reverse complement strand
ACATTTTACAGGTAGGCGGCAAGACATGCGATGTGATGGCTGCGCTTGATCACCACCGTCGCGACACCGTGCTGCACGGCGCGCGGGCTGGCCCATTCGATCGCCTGCCTGACCAGCCACGGGCCCGGCAGCCGCAGCCCGTCCCAGGTGGTCACCGCCGCGCGCTCACTGACCACATCCGGCCCACCCGACTTGCTCATCGACCCCTTGTCGATCTCCGACCGATAGGGTGCGAGCAGCGACAGGCCATGGGTGTCGTGACCGAGCAGATCCCCCTCCACCAGCACCTCGGCCACGTCCCGGGCCGGCGCCGCCGGCAGACCGGCGGCAGCCAGAAGCCGCTCGCTGAAGTCGGTCAGCGCCTCCGCGTCGTAGCGCAGTCGTTCATAGATCGCATCGCTCATGATCCCGGCTCCCTGATCAGTAGACGGCGCGCCCGCCGGAGATGTCGAAGACGGCGCCGGTGGAGAACGAGCAGTCCTCGCTCGCCAGCCAGCAGACCATGGCCGCGATCTCCTCGACCTTGCCGAAGCGGTTCATCGGGATCTTCGACAGCATGAAATCGATGTGCTGCTGGGACATCTGGTCGAAGATGGCGGTCTTTACCGCGGCCGGGGTGATGCAGTTGACGCGCACGCCGGTGCGCGCGAGTTCCTTGCCCAGCGACTTGGTCAGCCCGATGACCGCGGCCTTCGATGCCGAGTACGCTGAAGCATTCGGGTTGCCTTCCTTGCCGGCGATGGAAGCGATATTGACGATGCGCCCGTAGTCGCGCCGCGTCATTTCCCCCAGCACGGCACGGTTGCAGAGAAAGACCCCATGCAGGTTGACATCGAAGACCTTGCGCCAGTCCTCAAAGCCGTAGTCGGCAACGGTCTTGTTGGGGCCGGCGATGCCGGCGCTGCAGACCATGATGTCGATCGTTCCGAAAGCCTTGATGGTCGACTGGGCCGCAGCTGCGACGTCGCTCTCGCTGCTGACTTCCAGCGCGACCGCAAGATGGCCGTCGCCCGCAAGCGACCTGGCGGCGGCCTGCGCGGCGTCGCGGTCGCGGTCCCAGAGCGCCACGCGCGCGCCACTGTCGGCCATGCGTTGGGCCGTGGCGAACCCGATACCCGCCGCCCCGCCGGTAATCACCGCGGCCCGCCCCTCAAGATCGATCCTGTTCATTCCCCGCTCCTCCTGGCTTGCGCAGTAATCAGTCGACCGCGCTCTTTGATCCGAGAGTTTAAGCGAGTTCCCGCCCGCGCAGTCGCGCCCCGCGGGCAGCGAAAAATGCCGGGCCCAGGGGTAGCATACGGACCACTCGAATAACCCCGACATGGAAGGCCCTATGAAAGTCCTGTTCACCGATCACGACATGCTCGACGTGTCCCTGGAGGAGCGCATCTTCAAGGAAGCCGGCATCGACTTCAAGATCGCCCAGTGCCGCACCGAGGCCGATGTGATCCGGGAAGGCAAGGGCTGCAGCGCCATGCTGATCCAATACGCGCCGATCAATGCCAAAGTGTTCGAAGCCCTGCCGGAGGTGCGCCTGTGCGCGCGGATCGGCGCCGGCTACGACACCATCGATGCCAACGATGCGGCCCGGTACGGCGTCTGGGTGGCCAACTCGCCGGACTATGGTGTCGGCGAGGTTTCCCTGCACGCCCTTTCGATGATGCTCGCCGTGATCCGCGGCATCGTGCGCTATGACAGCGACATCCACGCCGGCAACTGGCACTACAGCACTCCCGGTGTCATTCCTCGCGCCCAGGACATGACGGTGGGAATACTCGGGCTCGGCCGCATCGGCAAGCGCTTCGCGCATTATGCGCAGCCGATCTTCAAGCGGATCATCGCCCATGATCCCAACCTCATCGAGGGCGACTTCCCGCAGTACGTGCAAAAGGTCGGCATCGACGAATTGTTCGAAACGGCCGATGCGATCTCGCTGCATTGCCTGCTCAACGAGGGAACCCGTGGACTGGTCGGCGAGCGGCTGCTGTCGCGGATGAAGAAGGGCGCCTACCTGGTGAACACCGCCCGCGGCGCCGTGATCGACATCGACGCGCTGACGGCTGCGGTCAGGGACGACCGCCTGGCCGGGGTCGGGCTCGACGTGCTGCCCGCCGAGCCGGTCGCCGCCGACCATCCGCTGCTGGCCGACCCACGGGTCATCTTCTCTCCCCACTCGGCCTTCTATTCGGTGACCTCGGAAATCGAACTGCGGCGCAAGGCGGCGATGAACATCGTCAACTGGGCCCGCCATGGCAAGCCCGACTACCCGGTTGTCATCGGGCGCGATCAGCGCTGATCAGGCGCGAGCCGACTGGATGGGGGGCGGCTGCACGTCGGCCCGCTGGACGGGTGCCGGCAGCTCCACGGCAAAGCAGCTGCCGCCGCCTTCACGGGGCTCGCAGCTCGCCCGTCCGCCGTGGACCTCAGCAAACTGCTGGACGAGCGCCAGCCCGAGGCCGACGCCGCCCGCCTGCTCGGAGTAGCCCTGCACCCGGTAGAAGGCCTCGAAGATTCTCTCCCGTGCGTCAGCAGGCACGCCCGGGCCGCGATCCAGGACTTCGATCCGCATTCCCCCCGCAAGCTGCCTGAGGACGATCCGGATGGGTTCAACCGCGGTACCACCATGGCGAACGGCGTTCTCCAGGAGATTGCGCAGCATCCGGCGCAGCAGCCGGCTGTCGCCGGTCGCCAGCATCGCGCCCGGAGCGGCCAGTTGCACGTCGGCCTGCACGCGGCTGGCCTCCTCGGCCGCCAGGCCGGCCAGGTCGACCTCCTCCCGGATCGGCGCTGCCGTCTCGAGCCGGCTGGCCAGCAGGATCTCGTCGATGAGCTGGTCTAGTTCGGCAATGTTGAGTCGGAGTTCGGCGGCCAGCGGCTCGCCGTCCTGAGGCTTGTTCAGCAGCAGTTCCATCGCCATGCGGATCCGGGCCAGCGGCGAGCGCAGTTCATGGGACGCATTGGCCAGCAAGCGCTTCTGGCTCGTGAGCAGCGCCTCCTGCCGACCGACCAGGTCCTCGATGCGCGCGGCCGACTGGTTGAAGCTGCGCGCCAGGGCTGCCACCTCATCGCGGCCCTCGACGGCGACGCGGGCGGCGAGGTCCCCCGCGCCCTGCAGGTCGACCCCGCGCTGAAGCCGTTCGAGCCTGTGGGTAATACGGCGGGAGATCGGCCAGGCGACTACCGCGCCGGCGAGGATGAGCAGGCCGAGTGCCAGCCCCACGCTGACTGGACGCGGCCCGACCGGATGCATCCGGTTGGGGCGCGCGATCAGCCGGCGGCCGTCGGGCAGGTCGACGTCGACGGTCGGGGGCCAGCCCCGTCGCGGCCCCATCCGGGATCGGCCCTCGTAAGCCGGAGCCGATGGCCGGGGCAGCAACCGTCGTCCCGCGGCAGCGACGACATTGCGGTCTTCGTCGAGTACCGCGAGATCGATGTGGGTGCGCCGGTGCCAGCGCTCCAACGCGCGGCGCAACTGCTCGGGGCCTTCGGCTGCGGCCGGCAGGATCTCCACGGCAAGCTCCGAAGCCAGGCGCTGCTCGAAAGCCTCGTCCCGGGCCTGCAGGTTCCACCACCAGGCCACCGACACGGCGACCGCGAACACCGCCAGGCTGCCCAGCACTGCCAGGAAGATCGTCAGCGACAGCCGTCGAGCCATCGCGCTAGGAGTCTGTCGGGGTATGGATCGGAGTCATGATCTGACCGCCGAAGGCCGCCGTGTCCTGCTGCCGGGCGAGCACGTAGCCGCTGCCGCGCACGGTCAGCAGGCGTCGCGGCTGCTTCGGGTCGTCCTCGATCGCCTGGCGGATCCTGCCGACATGCACGTCGATGGAGCGGTCGAATGCCTCGAGGGATTCACCACGGGCGAGGTCCATCAGGCGCTCGCGAGAGAGGACCCGACCGGCATTGCGAGCGAGCGCCAGCAGCAGGTCGAACTGGTAGGCCGTCAACGTGCGCGGCACGCCGTCGATCAGCACCTGGCGCGAGTCAGGATCGATTTCCATCCGGCCGAAGCGCATCGGGGCTGGCCGGACGTCCGGGACCGACCGGGCAGCCCCGCCCCGATCGGCAGGATCGGAGCGCAGGCGCGATCGCCTGAGCAGCGCCCGCACCCTCGCCAACAACTCACGCGGCTCGAACGGCTTGGGCAGGTAGTCGTCGGCGCCCACCTCCAAGCCGACCACCCGGTCGGTGGTCTCGCCGCGTGCAGTGAGCATCAGGATCGGCACCTGGGAAACCGGCCCGTCCAGCCCGCGGATATCACGGCAGACATCCAGGCCGTCGGCATCAGGAAGCATCAGATCCAGCAGGATCAGGTCCGGCGCGTGGGCGGGTTGCGCCCGCAGTGCAGCCATTGCCGATCCGGCGTCGAAGCACGGCAGCAGCTCGAAGCCGGCCTGGGACAGGTAGCGGCCGACCATGTCGGCCAGCCGCTTGTCGTCATCGATCAGCAGGATGCGCGTGGACATCGCGATATCTCCTGCCGACGGGCCGGGGCGGTCCGGAGCGCGTGGGCCGCCCGCGCCGATCAACCGCGCTTGCCGTGGCGCGACTGCATGTGCTCCGCCAGGCGGGCCCGCTGCTCCGGCGTCAGCACCTCCGCCGCATCCGCCAGTGCAGCGGCCAGGCGCCGCGAGAGCGAGTCCGCCACCGCCATCTGCTGGCCGCGCAGGGCTTCAATGGCGGCGCGGTCTATGGCCGGCGCCTTCAGCAGCTCGAGGCCCTGACGGCGCAGATCACGACTCTGCTTGCGCAGCTCCGACAGGTCCCGGGCAGCGGACTTGGCCAGGGCGCCGATCTTCTCCTGCTGCTCGGGCGTGCCGTCCACCGATTTGATCAGGCGCTCGGCCATATGGTCGATACGCGACTCCATCCGCTCGGGGCTCATCCCCCCGTGCCCCCGATCGTGGCCGTGGTGACCCCGGTGGTGACCCGGACCGTCGCCGTGTTGATGGCGACCGCCGCCCCCTTCGCCGGCACCCATGCCGAACAGACCGGGGCCGAGGTCCGGACCTCCGGCCGCCCAGGCGCTCACCCCTGCAGAACCCAACACCACCGCCGCCAGCATTGCATTTCTGAATCGCATCATGATCTCCTTGATCGACTGCCAGGCCAATTAGCCAGTGAGTCGATGGTGAAGGGACGGGGTCAATCCAGAATGAAGACTAAGTAAAGTTTAGGTAAACAGGCTAGAGCTTGAACTTGACCACTTTGGCGCTCTGCTCGCCGAGGCCATCGATACCCAGGGTGACCTGGTCGCCGGCCTTCAGGAATTGCTGCGGCTTCATGCCGGATCCGACGCCCGGCGGCGTGCCGGTCGTGATGATGTCGCCGGGGTTGAGCGTCATGAACTGGCTGACATAGGAGACGAGCGTGGCACAGTCGAAGATCATCGTCCTGGTGCTGCCGCGCTGGCGCTTTTCGCCGTTGACGTCCAGCCACATTTCCAGGCGCTGCGGTTTGGGCACTTCATCGGCAGTCAGGATCCAGGGACCGATCGGTCCGAAAGTGTCGCAGCCCTTGCCCTTGTCCCACGCGCCGCCCCGCTCGAGCTGGTACTCGCGCTCCGACACGTCGTTGATCAGGACGTAGCCGGCGACCCGGCTGAGCGCGTCGCGCTTGGAAACGTAGCGGGCGGTGGAGCCGATCACGATGCCCAGTTCCACTTCCCAGTCGGTCTTGACCGAGTTCTTTGGAAGCATGATGTCGTCGTTGGGGCCCTGGATGCACGACAACGTCTTCATGAACACGATCGGCTCGCTCGGCACCGGCATTCCCGACTCGGCCGCGTGATCCGAATAGTTCAACCCGATCGCAACGAACTTGGTGGCGCCGGTCAGCGGGGCGCCGAGCCGCGGATTGCCGCGCACCAGCGGCAGGCGGGCAGGCTTGATCTTGCTCAGCTTCGCCAGCGATTTCGGGCGCAGTGCGGCCGGATCGATGTCGGCGACCACTCCCGAGAGGTCGCGCAGCGCGCCGTCGGCGTCGATCAGCCCGGGTTTTTCCTTGCCGGGTTTGCCATAGCGTACGAGTTTCATTCCTTGTTCCTTGTTGGTCTTGTGAAGCGATTCCGGGCGACGGGAAGTCGCAGTCCGGCCGGGTCAGATGGTAATGCCACCATCGATGTTGAAAGCCTGGCCGGTGGCGAAACGCGATTCATCGCTGGCGAGGTATACCACGATCGGTGCAATTTCCTCCGGTGTGGCCAGCTTGCCGGTGGGCTGCCGGGACAGGAACATGCGCAGCCCCTCTTCCGGATCGCCGTGGGACTTGATCCGCTCGTGCAGGCTGGGCGTTTCGACGGTGCCGGGGCAAACGCAATTGCAGCGGATGCCTTTGCCCACGAAGTCGGCCGCGACCGACTTGGTCATGCCGATCACCGCGGCCTTGCTGGCGCCGTAGAGGAAGCGGTTGGGGAACCCCTTGGTGCTGGAGCAGACCGAGGCCATGTTGATGATCGAGCCGCCACCGGCGGCGAGCATCCGGGGCAGCACGGCCGACATCGTCTTCCACATGGCGCGCACGTTCAGGTTGAAACTGAAATCCCAGTCGGCGTCGCTGGTCTCGAAGATATTGCCCTGGTGCACGTAGCCCGCGCAATTGAAGATCGCGTCGATGCGTGGCATCGACTCGATGATCTGCTTGACGGCGGCATCGTCGAGCACGTCCAGCCTGGCGGTGGCGACCCCGGCCACGCCCTTGAAGCCGGTCAGCAGCGTCTCGTTGACGTCGGTGGCCAGCACCTGAGCACCCGCCGCCGCCAGCGCCATCGCGCTGGCCTTGCCGATCCCCTGACCGGCAGCGGTCACCAGGATGTGTTTGCCTTCCAGCCTATTCGCCATGCATGTCTCCGTTTCGGGCCGCATGCGTCGCGCCTGCGGCAGCCAATGCAACAGCCGCCGATGCTACTAAAAAAGCCTCCCCCCTGCGACCCGAGGCGCAGCGATTGCGCCGGACCTTACAATGGCGCCCACTCCGGAGATTTTGTGTCGACTACCGTTGCGCGTCGCGACCTGCGTCTGGACTTCTTTCGAGGACTCGCGCTGTGGTTCATCTTCATCGACCACGTGCCCTCGACCGTCATCGGCAATCTCACGTTCCGCAATTTCGGCTTCAGCGACGCCACCGAGATCTTCGTCTTCATCTCCGGCTACACCGCGGCGATCGTCTACGGCTCGTCGCTGCACAAGAACGGCTTCGCGTACATGCTGCTGGAGGTGCTCAAGCGCTGCTGGCAGCTCTACGCCGCCCACATCCTGCTGTTCGTGTTCTTCATCGCCCAGATCACCTGGGTGTCGATCCGCTTCGACAACGCCGCGTTCATCGACGAACTGAACATCGC
>JBBRJB010000104.1:0-7364 GCA_038220085.1 Burkholderiales bacterium | reverse complement strand
AAGGCAACCGGCGTCAAGTCCAAGGCGATGACCAGTCCCTGCGGCCAGATCCGGATCCCGATCAACGAGGAAGGCAACGACCAGCACGGCCAGATCCAGGAGTACCTGGACGAGTATCGCGGCGAAGGCATACAGCACATCGCGCTCGGCTCCACGGACATCTACCGGACCGTCGAGACGCTCAGGAAGGCCGGCGCCGCCTTCCTCGACACGCCCGACACCTACTATGAACTCATCGACAAGCGCCTGCCCAACCATGGCGAAGACGTGCCGCGGCTGCAGAAGAATGCGATTCTGCTCGACGGCGCGCCGACCGAAGACGGCGGTCTGCTCCTGCAAATCTTCACCAAGACCCTGATCGGCCCGATTTTCTTCGAGATCATCCAGAGAAAAGGCGACGACGGCTTCGGCGAGGGCAACTTCAAGGCGCTGTTCGAGTCCATCGAGCTGGACCAGATGCGTCGCGGGGTTGTGAAGTCGCAGCAATAGCCCCGCCCGCCCATTGACAATCCGCCCGCCGAACCAGCTGCTGCTGGCCTGCCTGCTTGCCAGCCTGCTCGCCCGCTTCCCCGGCAGGCGCCGCGCTCAGTGCGCCCGGCGCGGTTGACTCGGGCAGGATATCGTCGATGGCGGCCTGAGGACACACGACAGGTGTTGAATTGACGAATCCCCCCTCCGGTGCTACCTTGGTGTCACTTCGATTTCGACCGGTCGCCGCCTGATGTCCACCACCACACTGAAGCTCCCCCCCGATCTGAAGGCGCGGATCGTCCCGCTTGCCGAGGCTGCGGGAAAAACGCCGCACGCGTGGATGGTCGAGGCGCTGCAGGCGCAGGCTGCGCTCTCCGACCTCAGGCGCGAATTTATCGAAGAGGCCCGGCGCAGTGCGGCAGACATCGATGCCGGAGGCCCGATCTTCGCGATGGACGAGGTCGCGGCCTACTTGCGAGGACGTCTCGCGGGCGACCGCGGAAAGCGCCCGGCGGCGCTGCCGGGCTCCATCGGGAAGGGCCACCGGCGCGCGAGCAGGTCGACAGGCTGAGCGAGTGGCCCGTGTCGTCATCAGTGCGCGGGCGCTTGTGGATCTTGAACGGATTGTCGATTTCCTTGACGACGCCGGATCCGGCCACGCAGACATGGCGCTGGCGACGGTTCTGGATGCCTTGGCAGTGCTCGAGCGCCACCCGCTGATCGGCCGGCCGGCCGACGGTGCGCTGCGCGAACTGGTCATCGGCCATGGCAGCGCCGGCTACGTCGCGCTCTATCGCCACCGACGCCAACTCGACCGCGTCGAGGTGCTGGCAGTGCGTCACCAGCGGGAGGCTGGCTATGGCTGATGCACGAGGAGACCCTGCAAGTCCCGGGCGCCCGATCCGATCCGGCACGCGGAATTGCAACAGCTGCGTATCAAAGGTATGCAGCAGTAGCCGGTCTGCCCGCTGAAGGCGACGGTTGCCGGTGGACCTGTAAACTCGTGCTGTGGCAAATTCCGCTGTGCCGATTCCCTCCTCTGCGCGGCCGCCGCACCGCCGGCTGGGCCGGCTAATGTCCCGCCTGACCTCCCTGGCGGCGCTACTGTTACCGCTGCTGCTGGCACCAGCATCCGGTTTCGTCCTGGCGCAGACCAAGGCTCCCGGCGCCTTGCCCGTCACTCCTCCCGCGCCTGCCCCGGCATACGGTGCAGCCCCGGCAACTCCCGCGACCGGATCGCACACACCCGCGCCGGAGCCCAAGCCACTGGCGATCGCGACAATTTCAGCCAACGCCGAGGCGGCCGACGCGTCATTGAGAGCGCTCGACGAAGGCCTGGTGACGCCCAGCGCGATCGCCACCATCAACGCGGAACTCGGCCCCTTCGCGCGCGAATTCGACACGGTGGCACGGGCGAGTCGGGCAGCGCTGGCCGGCCGCGAGCAGCGCGGGCGAATCAGCGACGCGGAGGCGGACCTGCAGGCGCTCCAGGGCCGGCTGGCCGGCTGGGAAAAGACCCTCAGGCGGCGCGCCGAGGAACTGGACGGACAACTGGGCCGGTTGACGGAGATGAGGCGGACCTGGCAGGCGACCGACGATCTCGCCCGGTCGGGGGACGTGCCGAAGGGCGTCAGCGATCGGACCGCCGCCGTTCTGGGCAGTATCGACCGGGTCCGCAAGCGGGTGGAAAGCGTCCGGGAGAGCCTTTTTGCCCTTCAGGACCGGGTCAGCCGCTTCCAGGCGCGAGCCGGCGAGCAGCGGGAGAAACTGAAGCAGGCGATGACCCTCGCGGTCGGGGGATTGATGGTCCGGGATTCGCCGCCGCTCTGGGGCGATGCCGTGCCTGCGGCCGGCGACCGCCCGCAGCCGTCGCTGCCGGCTGCGATCGCCGCCAGACTGGCCGGCAGCTACGCCAACGCGGCGGATTTTGTCCGCGCCAACCAGGGACGCCTGACCCTGCTGCCGATCATCGTCCTGCTGTTCCTGGTGGGCTTGTGGCTGGCGCGCTGGCAGTTGCGCCGCCGTGTCGACGAGGAGCCGGAACTCAAGGCGGCCAGCTGGCTGCTCGAGCGACCGGTTGCCGCGACCCTGCTGGCGACCGCCCTGTGCAGTCCCTGGGTGCTCATGTACGCGCCGCGGGAGATCAACCTGCTGATGCTGGCCTTCGCGTTGCCGCCGACGATCCTGATCCTGCGGCGTGCGATCGACCCGCGCCTGGCGCCCTTCCTTTACGCGCTGCTGGTGCTGTACCTGGTCAGCCGGCTGCTGGAACTGCTCGACGGTGTACCGACGGTCGAGCGGGTGCTGTTCCAGCTGCAGATGCTGGCGACCATCGGCGTGCTGGCCTGGCTGCTGCGCAGGCACCGTATCGTGCGGCGGGAATCGGCGGTCTCGGTCAGCCCCAGCGTGAACTGGACGGTTCGGGGGATCCGGGCTGCCGCCGCCGGCTTCGCCGCAGCGCTGGCTGCCGACCTCTCGGGCTTCACCCAGCTGGGCCGCTTCATCGCAGACGCGTCCCTCGGCGCGATCTACAACGCGGTGATCCTCTATGCCGGCGTGCAGGTGGTGTACGGACTGATCCGGCTGGCGCTCAATCTCTGGCCGCTGCAGGCGCTGGCGATGGTCCGGCACCACAAGCGCACGGTCGAGAGCAATGCGCGGCGGGCGACGCGCTGGTCCGCGATCGTCGGCTGGCTGTTCGCGACGCTGGAACTGCTCGCACTGCTCGATCCGATCAAGGACTGGCTCACGGCGATTGCGACCGCGACCTTCCAGCTCGGTGAGATCGGGATATCGCTCGGGGGAATTCTGACGTTCGTCCTGACGATCTGGGGCGCCGTCCTGCTGTCGCGGTTCGTCCGGTTCGTACTCGACCAGGAACTCTTCAGCCGCTGGTCCCTGCCGCGCGGCCTGCCCTATGCGCTGACGACGGTCCTTCACTACGTGATGCTGGTGGGCGGCATTCTGATCGCCATCGTCTCGACCGGCGTGAACCTCGACCGCTTCACCATCATCGCCGGTGCCCTGGGCGTGGGCGCCGGCTTCGGCCTGCAGGGTATCGTCAACAACTTCGTGTCCGGCCTGATCCTGCTGTTCGAGCGTCCGATCAAGGTCGGCGACTCGGTGGAGATGGCCAGCCGGGGTGGCCAGATCCAGCACATCGGCATCCGCGCCTGCGTGATGCGGACTGGCGACGGTGCCGAGATCATCGTACCGAACTCGATGATGATCGCCGGCGAAGTGACCAACTGGACCTTGAACGATCGCCAGCGGCGGATCGAGATTCCGATCGGCATCGCCTACGGCAACGACCCCGAGTGGGTGATGGTGCTGCTCACGCAGGTGGCCCAGGCCCATCCCGACGTCCTCGACTTCCCGGCGCCGGAAACGCAGTTCGCGGGCTTCGGGCCTCACGCCCTGGAGTTCAAACTGGGCGCGTGGATCGGACGACCGGAGCGTGGTGGCACGATCCGCAGCGAGTTGTGCGTCGGCATCTACCGCGTGCTGACCCGCGAGAACATCGAAATTCCTTACCCGCAGTCCACGCTTCACCTGCGCAGCGTCGACCCGACGGTGCTCGACACGGTTCGCACACCGGCGCCTGCCGGGGTCGGCCGCGGCGCCAGGACCGTGGACGCGGGACCGGGCCGGACGCCCGAACACGGACCGGACCGGACACCCGAGCGCACTACCCACGACTATGACTGATCCGGCCATCCGGCAGCCTGGCGCGAACGACGTTGCCGGCCTCAGCCTGCGCGAACTCGTACAGGCAATCCGCGCTCGCACGCTTTCCTGCCGCGAAGTGATGGGCGCCTGCCTGGCCCGTATCGCCGAGGTCAATCCGGTCCACAATGCCATCGTCGCGATGCGCGCCGAGGATGAACTGCTGGCCGAAGCGGACCGCCACGACGCCCTGATTGCGCAAGGCCGCTGGCTGGGCGTGCTGCACGGCGTGCCACAGGCGATCAAGGATCTGGCTCACTCCAAGGGGATGGTCACGAGTTACGGCTCGCGCATCCTGCGTGACTTCGTTCCGGCGGCCGATTCGCTGTTCGTCGAACGCATGCGAGCAGCCGGCGCCATCTTCGTCGGCAAGACCAATACCCCCGAGTTCGGTCTCGGCTCGCAGAGCTACAACGACGTCTACGGTGTCACCCGCAATGCGTTCGACCCCGCCCTCACCGCCGGCGGCTCGAGCGGCGGCGCTGCGGTCGCCGTGGCGCTGGGCATGCTCGCGGCAGCCGACGGCAGCGACATGATGGGCTCGCTGCGCAATCCGGCAGCCTTCAACCGGGTCGTGGGCCTTCGACCCTCCCGCGGCCGTGTGCCTTCCTGGCCGGCCATCGATCAGTTCATCGCCCAGCTGGGCACCGCCGGCCCGATGGCCCGCAATGCGCGGGATTGCGCCCTGCTGCTGTCGGTGCAATCCGGTTACGACGTCCGCGACCCCCTGTCCATCGACACCGACAAACCGGCGTTCGCGGCCTTCGCCGCCGCGCCGGCCGCCGCCGAGGCGGCGCGTGGCAAGCGCATCGCGTGGCTCGGCGACCTGGGCGGGCACCTGGCGACGCAGGACGGCGTCCTGGCGCGCTGCGAAGACGGCTTGCGGCGACTGGAGGACCTGGGCTGCCGGGTCGAAGCCCCGGGCCTCGCCGCCTTGGGCGTGGCGCCGGCGGATCTCTGGGAATGCTGGCTCACCCTGAGGACGATCGCTGCCGCGCCGCCGCTATTCGGTCACGCCGGCGCCGACGGCAGGCGTGCCTTGATGAAACCCGAGGCGCTCTGGGAAGCCGAGCGTGGCCTCGCCATGTCGGCCAGCGCGGTCGCAAGGGCATCGCAGGTCCGAACCACCTTCTATCACGCCTGGCTGCGGCTCTTCCAGCGCTTCGACTACCTGGTTCTGCCGGCTGCGCAGGTCTTTCCCTTCGACGCCCGCCTGTCCTGGCCGACAGAGATCGCCGGTCGTCCGATGGACACCTATCACCGCTGGATGGAAGTCGTGATCTACCCGACCCTGACCGGAAGCCCGGCGATCAGCGTACCGGTCCCGCTGGCGCGCCCGACCGGCGCCGGCAGAGGCGGCGACAGCGACAGCCGGATTGCAGTCACCGACCTGATGGGTATCCAGATCGTCGGCGCGCCGCGTGACGATCTGGGCGTACTGGCGCTGGCCGCTGCCTACGAGCCCGATTGAGGTGGCCCGGCGAAGCAGCGGCGCCCGACGCTACTTCTCCACCTTGACCTGGGCGTCCCTGATCAGCTTTCCGAAGCGCTCGAAGTCGGCACGATTGAAGGCGGCGAAGTCGTCGACGCCGAGATTGCCGATTTCACCTCCGAGGCCGACCAGCTTGGCCTTCACCTCCCGCACGGCCAGGGCGCGCTTGAGCTCGGCGTGAAGCTGGTCGACGACCTGCTTCGGCGTACCCGCAGTCGTATAGAGACCGTACCAGGTGGTCATCTCGAAGCCCGGGAAACCGGCCTCCGCGAGGGTCGGCACGTCCGGGAGCTGCTCGGACCGCTTGCCCGACATCACCGCGAGCGGCCTGAGCTTGCCGGACTTGATGTGAGCCATCGAGGAGGAGGTGGTGTCGAACATCATCTCCACCTGGCCGCCGATCAGGTCGAGGTGCGCCTGGCTGCTGCCTTTGTACGGAACGTGGATTCCCTTGGTACCGGCGAGCAGGTCGAACGCCTCCCCCGCGAGGTGCTGGGTGCTGCCCACACCGGAAGAGGCATAGCGGAAGGACTCCGGCTTCGCCTTCATCAGCGTCACCAGTTCACCCACCGTCCTGGCGGGCACCGTCGTGTTGACCAGCAGCACGTTGGGCACCACCACCACCAGGCCGACCGGCTGCAGGTCCTTCAGCGGATCGAAGGACAGCTTGATGAGGTGCGGGGCGATCGCCTGCCCGGTATTGGTTGCCAGCAGCAGCGTCTGACCGTCGGGCTGCGCCTTTGCGGTCAGGTCGGCGGCTATGGTGTTGGATGCGCCCGGGCGGTTCTCGACCACGAAGCTCTGCTTGAGACTTTCGCCGAACCGCTCCGCAAGCATGCGGGCGATGATGTCCGTGCCACCGCCGGCGGAGGCGCCGACCATGATCTTCACCGGCTTGCTCGGCCAGGTTTCGGCCCCCGCGGTTGCCGTCGCCAGCGTGAGAGCCGCGAACGCAGCAGCGGCCGTCAGGCGGGACAGCCACCAGACAGCGGCCGGCCGGCGGGTATTGGATGAGGGCATCGAATTCTCCTGAGTCGTCGTCGACCGCGGGCACCCGCGGTATCTTCGGGCAGCGCCCGGGCAACCGGATATTGCCACACTGCCCGTCCGGGGCGCCACCACGGGCGCTTGCCCCGTCTGCTTCAAGCGCGGGCCAGGGCCTGCTCGATGTCCCAGAGGATGTCGTCGATCGACTCCAGGCCCACCGAAAGCCGGATCAGGTCCGGGGTGACGCCGGCGGCCCGCTGCTGAGCCGCATCGAGCTGGCGGTGCGTGGTCGAAGCCGGATGGATGATGAGGGTGCGCACGTCGCCGACGTTGGCCAGGTGGCTCATGAAGCTGGCGGCGTCAATGAAGCGCTCGCCTGCGGCTTGCGCGTCGCCGTCCGCGCCGGGCTTGACGCCGAACGTCAGGATGCCTCCCGCGCCTTTCGGCATGTAGCGGCGGCACAGGTCATGATAGCGACTCCGGTTGGGGCCCTCCGCCAGGCCCGGGTAATTGACCCAGGCCACCCGCGGATGCGACGAGAGGTACCTGGCCACCTGCAGGGCATTGACCACATGGCGCTCCATCCGCACCGGCAGCGTCTCGATGCCCTGCAACAGCATCCACGCGGACATGGGGGCCAGCGTCGGACCCAGCGTCCTCGCCGTTTCCATGCGGGCTTTCATCGTGA
>JBBRJB010000103.1:0-7508 GCA_038220085.1 Burkholderiales bacterium | reverse complement strand
GAGTTCCTGGTGATGGCAGCCGTGCTGATCTGGCGGCCCTGGGGCCTGCTGGGGCGGCCATCGGTGCTCAGCCGTAACGCCTCGGACATCGAGTTGCCGATGCGGCCCGGCCCCCCGTGGCTCAAATGGATCGGCATGGCGTTAGTGGCCGGGTTGCTGCTGCTGCCCGTCGTGGCCTCCGACTCACCCTACCTCGTGGTGCTTCTGATCGATGTGATGGTGGCAGTGCTGTTTGCCGTGAGCCTGCACTTCATCATGGGCCCGGGCGGCATGCACTCCTTCGGCCATGCCGCCTATTTCGGATTGGGTGCCTATGGTGCGGCCCTGCTGTTCAAGGTGCTCGGTCTGCCGATGGAGATCGCGCTGCTGGCGGCGCCGGTCGTGGCCGGCCTGGGTGCCTTGCTGTTCGGCTGGTTCGCGGTGCGACTCTCGGGCGTGTACCTGGCGATGCTGACCCTGGCGTTCTCCCAGATCGTCTGGTCGGTCGTGTTCCAGTGGGACGACTTGACCGGCGGCTCGAATGGCCTGGTGGGGATCTGGCCGGCCGCCTGGCTTTCGGACAAGCGGATGTACTACTACCTCACGCTGTCGGCGACGTTGATGGGGATCTGGCTGCTGCGCCGGGCGCTTTTTTCGCCCTTCGGCTATGCCATGCGGGCCGGCCGTGATTCCCCGCTACGCGCCGAGGCGATCGGCATCGACGTGATTCGCGTGCACTGGGCCGGGTTCGTCCTGGCGGGACTGGTGTGCGGTGTCGCGGGGGCCCTGTTCGCCTTCTCGAAGGGCAGCATCTCACCGGAGGTGATGGCGATCGGCCGTTCGATCGACGGCCTCGTGATGGTGCTGCTGGGCGGCTTGCACACCCTTGCCGGTCCGATCGTCGGCGCCACCGTGTTGACCTGGCTCCAGGACACCGTCGCCCGTGAGACCGAGTATTGGCGCGCCATGCTCGGACTGGTGATCCTGGCCCTGGTGATGCTGTTCCCGGTCGGCATTGCCGGCGCGATGAAGCGGCTCTTCCTCCGGACGGAGGCCTGACCGCCGTGGCGCAGTCCGTATCTCCCCCTTCGTCCGCGCAGCGATCGACGCCGTTGCTGGCGGTCTCGGCGCTCTCGAAGTCCTTCGGGGGTGTCCAGGCGGTGCATGACGTCAGCTTCAGCGTGAGTCGCGGGGAAATGCTGGCGATGATCGGCCCGAACGGGGCCGGCAAGTCGACCTGCTTCAACCTGCTCAACGGTCAGTTGCCGATGGACAGCGGCGACGTCCGCCTGCAGGGGCGCAGCATCGCCGGCATGAAGCCGCGCAACATCTGGCGGCTCGGTGTCGGGCGTACTTTCCAGATCACCGCCACCTTTGCGTCGATGACCGTGCGCGAGAACGTGCAGATGGCCTTGCTGTCTCATCACAAGCGGCTCTCCAGCTGGTTCGCCCGCGCGCGCGATGCCTATGTCGATGAAGCCGACAGGCTGCTGGCGCTGGTCGGCATGGACGAGCAGGCGCAGCGGGCGTGCTCGGTACTGGCCTACGGCGACCTGAAGCGGGTCGAACTGGCCGTGGCCCTGGCCAACCAGCCGCAGTTGCTGCTGATGGACGAACCGGCGGCGGGGATGGCGCCGAAGGAGCGGGTGGCGTTGATGGCGCTGGTCAGCGCTATCGTAGAACGCGAACAGATCGCCGTGCTGTTCACCGAGCACGACATGGACGTCGTGTTCGGCAGCGCCAACCGGGTGATCGTTCTCTCCCGCGGGATGCTGATCGCGGTCGGTACGCCCCAGGAGGTGCGGGCGAACGAAGAGGTCCAGCGGGTCTACCTGGGATCGCGATCGCATGACTGAAGCTGCCGGGCGACTGCACGAGGATCCGATGCTCGCGCTGGAAGGTGTGAACACCTTCTACGGCAAGGCGCATATCCTGTTCGACGTCGGACTGGAGGTCCGGGCCGGCGAGGTCGTCGTGCTGCTCGGCCGGAACGGGGCGGGCAAGTCGACGACGCTCAAGAGCATCATCGGGCTGGTCCCGGTGGGCAGTGGATCGGTCCGCTTCGGCGGGCGCGATATCCGGCGGCTGAAGGCTCACGAGATCGCCAGGCTCGGACTCGGGTACGTGCCGGAGGACCGGCGGATCTTCACCGACCTGACGGTCCTGGAGAACCTCGAAGTCGGACGGCAGCCGCCGCGCGAAGGGGTGGCCACCTGGGACTTCGAGCGTATCGGGCGGCTGTTCCCGAACCTGGCGCAGATGCCGCGGCGGCCCGGCGGCCGGATGTCCGGCGGAGAGCAGCAGATGCTGACCATCGGCCGGACCCTGATGGGCAACCCCAATTGCATCCTCCTCGACGAACCGTCCGAAGGGGTTGCGCCGGTCATCGTCGACCAGATGGCGCTGGCGATCCGGGAGTTGAAGTCGCAGGGTGTTGCCATCCTCCTGTCGGAACAGAATCTGCGTTTTGCGCAGGAAGTGGCGGACCGTGCCTATATCATAGAGAAGGGCCGGATCCGGTTCTCCGGCACGATGGCGCAGCTCGATGCCGACGATGACGTCCGTGCCCAGTATCTGGCAATATGAGCCCGGCGAACCGCCGTACCTAGCCTCCCAGGGAGACGCGACGATGATCGAGATACGCCGGACAGTGACCTGGCGGGAAGAGATTCACCACGAGTTCGGTCCCCCGCCGGCGCGGCCGCTGATCCGTGGCGCCATCGCGGCCGTGCTGGCGAACCCCTACGCCGGTCGCTATGAGCCTGACATCCTCCCGATGATGGCGGCGCTCAACGCGGTCGGGCTCGATATGGCAAAGCGGCTGCTCGCGGCCATGGATGTGCCGGCGGACCGGATCGAATCCTACGGCAAGGGTGCCATCGTCGGTGGCGCCGGTGAACTCGAGCACGGCGCCCTGTGGCATGTCCCCGGCGGCTACGCGATGCGCGAACTGCTGGGCTGGAAAGAGGACAGCGGGCCGCAGGATCCCGCGCCGGGGTCGGCGGCGGTGACTGCACGCCGGGGTAACGCCCTGGCGATCGTGCCCTCGACCAAGAAGGTCGGAGCGCCGGGCGCGACGCTGGACGTGCCGCTGACGCACATCAACGCCAGCTACGTCCGCGGGCATTTCGATGCGATGTCGATCTCGGTCGCGGGCGCGCCGGCGGCCGGCGAACTGGTGTTCATCCTGGTCATGGCAACCGGCGGGCGGGTTCACCAGCGCGTCGGCGGCCTGGCTGCGCACGCGATCAGCAAGTGGGACGGGCTCAGGTAGCCACAAATTCCAGACAGTCAGGAGAAGAGTCATGGCAGACAATGCAGCCGCTTCGCGCGCGAAAATCAGGAAGCTCATCGTGCAGGTCGATGAGACCCGCATCGAAATGGGCAAGACCATCACGCCGCCGACCCGGCGGGCAGTGGCGATGGCGGTGATCGCCAACCCATATGCCGGCGGCTACTCCGAAAACCTCGACCATCTGATCGCGATCGGCGAGGAACTGGGTGCGCTTCTCGGCGAACGCTGCGTCGCGGCCCTCGGGATCTCGCCCGCCCAGGCGCAGAGCTACGGCAAGGCGGCAATCGTGGGCGAGGGTGGCGAACTCGAGCATGCCGCGGCGATCCTGCATCCCAAGCTGGGCGCGCCGCTGCGCAAGGCGGTCGAGAAGGGCGCCGCACTGGTGCCGTCGGCGAAGAAGATGGGGACCATCGGCACCGCCATCGACGTGCCGCTGGGCCACAAGGATGGCGCGTATGTCCGCAGCCATTTCGACGCGATCGAGGCCCGCGTTCACGACGCGCCGCGCGCCGGGGAAATCGTCGTGGCGGTTGCGGTGACGGATTCCGGGCGTCCGCTGGCGAGGATCGGCGGCTTGCAGGCAAACGAGGTGAAGGGCGAAGACGGTTTGCGTTGACGGTTTACGACAGGCTGCTGGAACGATCGACGGGCAGCAAGAGGAGACTACCGCATGGCAGGGGCAGCAGCGATCCAATCTTCCGGCAAGGTCGTGGTCAAGCGCATCGGCCTGCTCCTGTCCGGCGATATCGATCGACCGATTCTCGATGCCGATACGATCGTCATCGACAACGGCATGATCACCGCGGTGGGGCGGGAGAAGGATTGCGATACCGGCGCGGCCTCCCAGGTGATCGACTGCCGGGGAACCGCGGTCGCGCCGGGACTGATCGATTCGCATGTCCATCCGGTCTTCGGCGACTGGACGCCGCGGCAGAGCCAGTTGGGCTGGATCGAGTCCTGCATGCATGGCGGCGTCACCACCATGATTTCGGCCGGCGAAGTGCACCTGCCGGGGCGACCGAAGGATGTGGTCGGCGTCAAGGCGCTGGCGATCACGGCGCAGAGGGCGTTCGACGGCATGCGTGCGGCCGGTGTCGGCGGCGGCGTCAAGGTCAACGCCGGCGCGCCGGTGATCGAGCAGGGCATGACGGAGCAGGACTTCGCCGACCTGGCTGCCGCGGGAGTGAGGCTGCTCGGCGAGATCGGGCTCGGCTCGGTCAAAGCCGGCGACCAGGCTGCGCAGATGGTGGGCTGGGCGCGCAAGTACGGCATCCAGAGCACCATTCATACCGGCGGGCCGTCAATACCGGGCTCGGGCCTGATCGACGAGAACGTGGTGCTGGAGGCGGACGCCGACATCATCGGTCATGTCAACGGCGGGCATACCGCGTTGTCCTACAAGGCGGTGTGCAAGCTGTGCGAACAGAGCCCGCGCGCCCTCGAGATCGTGCACAACGGCAATGAACGGATCGCCATCCTCACCGCGCGCCATGCGATGGAACTCGACTGCCCGCACCGGGTGATCCTGGGAACAGATTCGCCGGCAGGCTCCGGCGTCCAGCCGCTGGGAATCCTGCGCCTGATCGCACTGATATCGTCGCTGGCGGATATTCCCGCGGAGATCGTTTTCGGATTCGCCACCGGCAACACCGCACGCATGCGCCAGCTGGCGCAGGGGCTGGTCGAGGTCGGCAGGCCGGCAGACCTGGTGTTCATGGACAAGGCCCAGCATTCCTCGGGAAAGGACCTTCTGGACAGCGTGCGGCTCGGTGACGTACCGGGAATCGGCATGGTGATGATCGACGGCATCGTGCGCTGCACCCGCAGCCGCAACACCCCGCCCGCCACCGAAGTCCCCGTCGTTTTTCCTGCCTGAGCATCCCGCCACCCCGGAGCCCCTTAGTCATGTACCTGCCGGCGCACTTCGAACAGCCCGACCAGGCGGCTGTCCATCGCCTGATGCTGGACTCGCCGCTGGCCACGCTGGTGACCTGCCGCGATGGTGCCATCGATGCCAACCATGTCCCGATGCTTGCCGCCCTTCGCGACCGGGAGATCGTCCTGCGCTTTCATGTGGCGCGCGCGAACCCGCTGTGGCGAGACGCCGATCCGGCCGGTGAAGTGCTGGCAATCTTCCAGGGCCCGGATACCTACATTTCCCCGTCGTGGTACGCCACCAAGGCACAGCACGGCAAGGTGGTGCCGACCTGGAACTATGCCGTGGTGCATGCTTATGGCCGGCTCACCGTGTTCGATGACAAGGAATGGCTGCGGGAATTCCTGCCGTCGCTGACGAACACGCACGAGGCGCGATTCGACAAACCCTGGCAGGTCGGCGACGCGCCTGACGACTACATCGAAACCATGATGGGCTCGATCGTCGGGCTCGAACTCGAGGTCGGTCGCGTCCTCGCCAAGTGGAAGATGAGCCAGAACCAGCCGGCCGCCAACCGTGCGACCCTGGTGACCGGGCTTGAGCAGACCAGCCAGCCCGGGGCCCGGGCGGTCGGGCAATTGATCGCGGCACAGGTGTCGCAGCGGAAAAAGGACTGAACGTGTTCGACTTGACTGGAAAAGTTGCCGCGGTGACCGGCGGCAACGGTGGCATCGGGCTCGGCATGGCCGAGGGACTTGGGCGGGCGGGCGCGTGCGTGCTGGTGGTCGGCCGCAATGAAGGCAAGAACCGCAGTGCGGTCGCGCAGTTGCGTGCCCAGGGCGTCAAGGCCGAATCGCTGGTCCTCGACGTCACCGGCGAAACCGCCGGCCAGGCAATGGTCGATGCCGCCGTCGGCCATTTCGGTCGGTTCGACATCCTCGTGAACAACGCCGGGACCAATGTGCGCAAGCAGCCTCAGGAGTATTCGCTTGCCGAGTTCCGCAGCATGATCGATACCAACCTCTCCAGCGCCTTCATCTGTTCCAACGCCGCCTATGGCGCCATGAAACAGCAGGGCGGCAAGATTATCAATATCGGGTCGATGATGTCGATTTTCGGCGCGTCCTTCACCGCCCCCTATGCCGCTAGCAAGGGCGGCATCGTCCAGATGTCGCGGGCGATGGCTACCGCCTGGGCAAAGGACGACATCCAGGTGAACGCCATCCTGCCGGGATGGATCAGCACCGACCTGACACGGGCCGCGCAACGGGATATTCCCGAGCTCGAGCAGCGGGTAGTGCAGCGAACGCCAGCCGGCCGCTGGGGCGTGCCGGCCGACTTCGCCGGCATTGCAGTGTTCCTGGCCAGTCCGGCGTCCGACTTCATCACCGGTACCGCGATACCCGTCGACGGCGGCTATTCCGTACAGGGCTGAGCCCCGCCGGTGGCGGCGCCAGGCTCCGCCGGCACGCCCACCGGATTGACCAAGCGTCGGCGGGTGGGATGATTTGCGGTCCGCAATCGCCCGTGCTACTGTGGCGCTCAGTCAACAGGTGATTGTCGATGAGACGAGCCTCGCTTTACAGCAGTTCTCGCCGACCGCGAAATGCGCGAGATGACGTCTCGTCAAGACCGCCAGCCAGTCCGGCCGCGAGTCCCGGACCATTTGCCGCAGAGTCCGCTTATGCCGGCCGCAGCGCCACCGGTCGCACCGCCATCGAGCGGGTTGACTCTCGGGCCTCAGCCCGGGTAGACGTTGCCCCGTCATCCCCGTTATCCCCGCCTGCCCCCCCCAGTCGGCGCTCCCGCTGGGTGGGTCGTGGTGCGTCCTTCCTGGGTCCGGCGGCCGGCGTGCTCGCCGGGGTCTTGCTGGTGCTCGGCCTGCAGGGGCAATTGGGCACCCAGGCGAGGCCGGTGACCCAGGAGGACATCGACGCTGCAGTGCTCAACACCATGCAGACCCAGCAACTGCCTTCGCTGGCAGCGCGGGCCGCACAGGTCATCGGACCTTCCATCGTGCGGGTCCAGGCATTCGGACCCGAAGAGGCGGACCCCAAGGCCGCCCCGGAAAGCGACGTCCAGAAGCCTCGTCCGCGTTCGGGGCAGAAAGACGCCCGCAAGGAGATGCAGAAGGACGGCCAGAAGGCGGCGGGCAAGGACGATCCCAAGGAAGTGCAGAAAGGGGTCGGCACCGGCGTGGTCATCAAGGATAGCGGCCTCATTCTCACCAACCTGCACGTGGTCGGCGGCGCCCAGCGCATCAGTGTGATCTTTGCCGACGGCACCGAGTCCGACGTCACGCTGACCGGCGCCCGGCCGGAGCATGACCTCGCGGTCCTGCAGGCTTCCACGCTGCCG
>JBBRJB010000102.1:0-7553 GCA_038220085.1 Burkholderiales bacterium | reverse complement strand
GGCGCTTTATCGCGCCGAGCCCCGGCTTGTGAAGCAAGGTGGCTAAAGCCTGATTCGACGCCAGGAGCCCTTCCCCTACTCCGACAGTCTCCTGTGAGAGTGCGTCAGGAGACTCTGGATTCCAGCGCCTGGCGGGAGTTGAAAACCGGCACAAACTCGGGAAGGCGTTCGAAGTCACCCGGCACCAGGTAGTCCAGCGCTTCCGTCAGATCGGACTGCGTGGCGCCTGATGCGTGCTGCAGACGGGCCGCTACGATCGGGGCAGCACCGACCGATACACCGGCCGTGAAGAGGGCATGGGCCACGAGGGTGGAACAGATGGCGCGGGTCGGATCTGCCCGCCGCATCCGCGTCGGGCTCAGCCAGCGTCCCAGCGGCGAAGGCGACAGCAGCAACAGCCTGGCTAGTTCAATGACGTGATCCAGGTCGTAGCGATGTCCCACCCGCGCCAGCAGGTATCCGATCAGTTCCTGGCGTGAAGAGTCGGGCAGGCGACTCGCACGAACGACCTGGATATCGTGATCAGCCAGTTGGGCGAGAGTGATCATCCGCACGCCGGCTTCGACGTCGGCTTCGATGATGCAATGCGCGGGATCCGGATGATGGCCGGCGCCCACGTAGATGGCCACGTGCGACCAGGTCGAGCGGGTCAGTTTGCACACCAAAGAGGCGAAGCGGGTCTTGCCGGCGACGAGGATGACGTCGCCCGGCTGCAGCAGGGCCTCGAGTCCGTGGCGAGCCTGCCGCACGGGAGCACCGGCAACCGGGGCCACCAGGAAGTTCACCAACCCCTTGTAGAAGGCCTCCTGGATAAACTTGATCGGTTTCATCAGATGCTCCTCGTTCCACCTGCGCCGAAAGCCCGGTTGGCCTGCCGTCCCGATGTGCCCTTGGGACAGGCTGCTCCGTTATTCAGTGTCTGCACATGATGTAAGTCACATACCTTTCGCCAATGGTTCAACTGCCGTACGACGCGCTTTCGGCGGTGCGAGCACCCGGATTGAGTAAGGCACAGTTCGTGCCCTGCGGGTCAGGAATCGGGCCTTGGCAGCAAGTGTGGATAGTCCGCCGACAGGCTGCCGGGGATCGCGCAAAGGTGCAGCGATGAGTCCGCCAACAGGTGCACCAACAGGTGCACCTGCGGATGATGGGGCGCACCTGCGGATGATGGGGTGCACCTGTTCCGGCGGGGTACGGCTGCTGCCGCACCCCGGCATCAAGCGGCTTACTTGATGGTCTTGCTGGTGTCGCGGAACGCGTTTTCGCTTTCGGCCATCAGCGTCTTGCCGCGTGAGATCAGGTTGTCGCCTTCGGTGACCTGTTTCTGGGCTTCGGTCATCTTCTGGCTGCCCTTCTCCTTCACCTGTTCGCCCTTGATCACCAGGTCGTTGCCCTGTTTCCACTGCTTGCTGATGTCTTCGACGCTCGCAGCATGCTGCTTCATCTTGTCGCCGGCCGGCGTGGTGCTGGCGCACCCGGCGGACAAAGCGGCGATCACGGTCACGATTCCCAGCGTCATGTGCATTCTGTTCATGTGCAATTCCTCTTGATTTGATTCCGTGGCCCGGTCCGTCTCTGACGGGGCGTGTCCTGGCCACACCCTGGATTCTTGGGGAATCGCGAGGAGCGCTTCAGTCCGCCGGCAACCAGTGGCGAGTCCCGGCGGACCGGCGGTCGATCGGAAAATCGGATGCCGACACTTCGTAAGCAAGTGATTCGAAGTATCAGCTTTCGACACAATTCCGCACGAGGCCGCGCATGAACCAGAGCCCGATCACCGGTCCGATCGCCAGCCAGGGCAGCACCCATTCGAACGGGTAGTAGCGGATGGCCAGCGCGACCAGCTGGATCGATACGATGCTGATGCCGAAGCCGATGCAGTTCACGAGCGTGAGCACGCTGCCGACCACCTCGGGCGGACAGTTCCTCGCGGTCAGCGCGCTGAACTGCGGCGAGTCGCCCGACACTGTCGTGCCCCACACCATCATCCAGGCAATGAACAGCCACAGCGGTGCGGACAGCAGCCAGGGCGACAGCAGGCAGCATAGCCCGCTCACCAGTAACTGCACGGCGGCCACCTTGGCGCTGCCGGCGCGAGCCGCCAGCAGGCCGCCCGCCGCGCAGCCGATCGCACCCGCGCCGATTGCGGCAAAGCTCAGCCAGGAGACCAGTGACGACGAACCGGATTGCAGATACCGTGCGAAGATGAGCGGAACCATCATGAGTACGCCGTAGAGTTCCCACATGTGTCCGAAGTAGCCGAATACCGAGGCCCGCACCCGGCGGTCACGCCAGATGACGGTCAGCGCGCGCACGGTCACCGGGCCGGCCCTGGCGAGGTAGGGGCCGTCGGGAACCAGCAACCACATCAGGACGCCGCCCGCGCCAGCGAGGCTCGAGAGAACCAGGATGACCCCGTGCCACGGCCAGGCCGTCGCCCAGCCGCGCAGCGCGTGGGGCAGGGCGGTGCCCAGGATCAGTGCGCCCACCAGGAATCCGAGCGCGCCGCCGAGTCCTTCGCGATACCAGCCCGACGCGATCTTCATGCCGACCGGATAGATACCGGCGAGAAAGAAACCGACGGCGAAGCGCGTGCCGGTCATCGACCAGAGTGCCGCAGGCAGCAACAACACCGCGGCGTTGACTGCCGCCGCCAGCAGGCTGCTGACCAGGTAGACCTTGCGGGGCGAGAAGCGGTCGGCGATCATCAGCAGTGAATAGAGCAGCGTGCCGGCAAGAAACCCGCCCTGGACCGCCGAGGTCACCGCGCCCGCCACGCTGGACGTCAGCGACCAGTCCCGCTGCAGATCGGCGTCGATCGCGTTGGCTGCGAACCAGAGCGAGGTGCCGCCGAGTTGCGCCAGCGCAATGGTGGGCAGGATGTGACGGGGTACAGGCAGGCGCGGGGGCGGCAAGTCCGATGCTCGCTGTGGGTCGGTCGGCACGCGCGGTCTTGCGCGGCTCGAGCACGCCGAAAGGTAGTCCGGATCGGCGACGAAAACAAGCTTTCGCAGTGCCGGGTTATCTGCATACAATGAACGACGCGAGCCGGCCGACGGCCCACTCCCGCGATCCGATCGATGTTCTCCAGGAGATGATTCGATGAACAAGCTGATTCGTGTTGTGGCTGCCGCCTTCATGGCCAGCCTGGTCGCCGCCACCGTTCTGCCGGCTGTCGCGAACGCGCAGCAGAAGGTCCTCAAGTTCATTCCGCAGGCCGACCTGCGCATTCTGGACCCGATCGCCACCACGGCCTACATCACCCGCAACCACGGCTACATGGTGTACGACACCTTGTTCGCCATGGATGAGAAGTTCCAGGTCCAGCCGCAGATGATCGACAAGTGGGAGGAGGCCAAGGACGGACTGAGCTATACCTTCACCCTGCGCGATGGGCTCAAGTTCCATGACGGCCAGCCGGTGCGTCCCGCAGACTGCATTGCCTCGATCGAGCGATGGGGCAAGCGCGACGCGCTCGGCCAGAAGCTTGCGGAAGCGACGGACTCGTGGAGCGCGGTGGACGACAAGACCTTCACCCTCAAGCTGAAAAAAGCATTCCCGCTGACGCTGGAGGCGCTCGCCAAGCCGTCGTCCAACGTGCCGTTCATCATGCCCGAGCGCATAGCCAAGACCGACCCTTTCAAGAACATCGAGGATGCCACCGGATCGGGGCCGTTCAAGTTCGTCAGGGACGAGTGGGTGCCGGGCAACAAGGTGGTCTACGTGAAGAACACGGACTACGTGCCGCGCAAGGAAGCGCCGTCCTGGGCCTCCGGCGGCAAGGTGGTGAAGGTCGACCGGGTCGAGTGGATCTATATCCCTGATTCCGCAACCGCCGCCGCCGCGCTCAACGCCGGCGAGGCCGACTGGTGGGAGCAGATGCCTCCCGACCTCATCCCGCTGCTGGCCCGCAACAAGGACATCACCGTGACCAACATCGATCCTCTCGGGTCGATGGGCATGATGCGGTTCAACTTCCTCTACCCGCCGTTCGACAACGTGAAGATGCGCCAGGCGCTGCTCTATGCAGTCAATCAGCAGGAGTACGTGATCGGCATCGCGGGCGACCCGAAGAACGGCAAGCCCTGTTACTCCTATTTCACCTGCGGTACGCCGCTGGCCTCCGAAATCGGCGCGGAACCGCTCAAGGGCAAGCGTGATTTCGACAAGGCCAAGGAACTGATCAAGGAAGCGGGTTACAAGGGCGAGAAGATCGTCATCATCAATGCGACCGACCAGCCGATCGTGCATTCGCAGTCGCTGCAGACCCTGGAAGTGCTGAAGAAACTGGGGCTGAACGCCGAAATCCAGTCGGGGGACTGGGGCACCCTGATCACGCGTCGCGCAGTGCGCGAGCCGATCGACAAGGGCGGTTGGACGATATTCCATACCTGGCTGGTCGGCCCCGACATGGTCAACCCGGCGGTCAATTTCCCGATCCGAGCCACCGGCAAGACCGCCTGGTTCGGCTGGCCGACCGATGCCAGGATGGAAGAATTGCGGGAAGCCTGGTTCAACGCGAAGGACGCCGAGCAGTCCAAGGCGGCGGCGGATGCCGTGCAGCGCCGTGCCTTCGAGTTCGTCCCCTTCATCCCGACCGGCCAGTTCATCCTGCCGACGGCTTTCCGGTCGAACATCTCCGGCGTGATCATCGCCCCGATCGCGTTGCTGTGGAACGTGGAGAAGAAGTAGGCGAAACAGGCGACCCGGTCCGGATGCCTTATCGGTGCTTGCCTACGTAGTCCGCCGCCTGTTCTCCACCGTCGTCGTCATGGCGGTGGTGGCGTTCGTGGTCTTCCTGCTGCTCTACCTGACACCGGGCGATCCGGCGGCGATCCTGGCCGGTGACGCGGCCACGGTCGACGACATCCGCCGGGTGCGGGAAAAGCTCGGCCTCGACCGACCGTTCCTCATCCGCTTCGGCGAATGGGCGGGCGCATTGCTGCGGGGCGACCTCGGCACCTCAATCTTCACCAACCTGCCGGTGACACGGCTGATCGGCCAGCGGATCGAACCCACGGTCGCCCTGACCTTGTGCACCCTGGTGGTGGCGGTGGCGGTGGCGGTGCCGATGGGAGTGGTGGCCGCCGCCAAGGCCGGCACCTGGATCGACCGGGCGGTGATGGGCTTCACGGTGCTGGGATTCTCGGTGCCGGTTTTCGTCCTGGCCTACATCCTGATCATGGTGTTCTCGATTGAACTCGACTGGCTGCCGGTGCAGGGCTATCGCCCGATCAGCGAAGGCTTGTGGGAGTGGTTCCGCCACCTGATCCTGCCCAGCCTCGCTCTGGGCACGGTCTACATCGCGCTGATCGCGCGCATCACCCGCGCCAGCATGCTGGATGTGCTGTCGCAGGATTACGTGCGCACCGCGCAGGCCAAGGGACTCTCGCCGGAGGCCGTGCTGGTCGGGCACGCGCTCAAGAACGCGGCGGTGCCGATCATGACCGTCGTCGGCATCGGCATCGCCCTGCTGATCGGTGGCGCCATCGTAACCGAAACCGTGTTCGCGATTCCAGGCATCGGCCGGCTGACGGTCGATGCGATCCTGCGTCGCGACTACCCGATCATCCAGGGCGTGATCCTGCTCTTCTCCGGCGCCTATGTGCTGATCAACCTCGTGGTGGACCTGAGCTACATGTTTTTCGATCCGCGTATCCGCTTCTAGGACAGCCGCGACATGACCGCTCTCGCGCTGGATAACGTCCCGAAGTCGCTGTCGCCGACCCGGCAGCGGTTCAAGGATGCCTTCCGGCGCCATCCCACCGCGTTGATCGGCGGGGCGGTGCTGCTGCTCATGATCGGGGTCGCGGTGTTCGCACCCTGGCTGGGCACCGTCGATCCGCAGGCGGTGTCACCACTGCTGCGGCTCAAGCCACCCTCGGCCGCCTTCTGGTTCGGCAGCGACATGCTCGGTCGGGATGTCTACAGCCGGGTCGTCTACGGCGCGCGGGTGTCGCTGGTCGTGGGCCTGGCCGTGGCGCTGTTGAGCATCTTCATCGGACTCGTCCTCGGACTGGTCACCGGCTTCATCCGCTGGGTCGATGCGATCATGATGCGGATCATGGACGGCCTGATGTCGATACCGCCGGTGCTGCTGGCGATCGCATTGATGGCGCTGACCAAGGCCAGCATCGAGAACGTGATCCTTGCCATCACCCTGGCCGAGGTGCCGCGCGTCGTGCGGCTGGTCAGAAGCCTGGTACTGGCGTTGCGCGAGGAGCCCTATGTGGAGGCGGCAGTGGCCGCCGGCACCAGCCTGCCGCGCATCCTGGTGCGCCACATCCTGCCCAATACGATCGCGCCGCTGCTGGTCCAGGGAACCTTCGTGTGTGCGTCGGCGATGATCACCGAGGCGATCCTGTCGTTCATCGGCGCGGGCACTCCGCCCAATATTCCCAGTTGGGGCAACATCATGGCCGAGGCCCGCAGCCTGTTCCAGATCGCGGGCTATCTGCTGCTGTTTCCAGGTATCTGCCTGTCGCTGACCGTGCTGGCGGTCAACATGCTCGGTGACGGCATGAGGGACGCGCTCGACCCCCGCCTGGCCCGCAGGATGTGATGCAAGCTGCCGAAACCCCGCTGCTGGAGGTCGACGGCCTCAAGACCCATTTCTTCACCCGCGACGGCGTAGTGCGCGCGGTCGACGGCGTCTCGTTCTCGGTCTATCCCGGCGAGACGCTCGCGGTGGTCGGCGAATCCGGCTGCGGCAAGAGCGTCACCTCGCTGTCCATCCTGCGCCTGATCGCTTCACCGCCGGGGCGCATCGTCGCGGGCCGGCTGATGTTTTCCGGACGGGACCTGCTGTCCCTGTCAGAGCCCGAGATGCGGTCGGTGCGCGGCAACGAGATCGCGATGATCTTCCAGGAGCCGATGACCTCACTCAACCCGGTCCTCACCATCGGGCGGCAGATCACGGAAACCCTGCGCCTGCACCGCGGCTTGTCACGGGCCGACGCGCTGGCGCGCGCGATCGCGATGCTCAGGCTGGTCAACATGCCCGAGCCGGAGCGCCGTGTCACGCAGTATCCGCACCAGATTTCCGGCGGCATGCGCCAACGGGTGATGATCGCCATGGCCCTGGCCTGCGACCCGCGCCTGCTGATCGCCGACGAGCCGACCACCGCACTCGACGTCACCATCCAGGCGCAGATCCTGGACCTGATGCGCAAGCTCAAGGAAAAGACCGGTGCGGCGATCGTCCTGATCACGCACGATCTCGGCGTCGTGGCGGAGATGGCTCAGCGGGTGGTCGTGATGTATGCCGGCCGCAAGGTGGAGCAGGCGCCGGTCGCGGACCTGTTCGCGCGACCCCGTCATCCCTACACCCAGGGGCTGCTGGCCTCGATTCCCCATCTGGGGGAGGCCAGCGGCGGGACGGGGCAAGGGCGCAAGCGGCTGCAGGAAATTCCGGGGATGGTGCCGGCCCTGCGGGAGGCGATCGACGGCTGCATCTTCGCGCCCCGCTGCCCGCACGCGACCGAGCGCTGTCGTCGCGAGTATCCGCCACTGGAGGAGAAGACCGCCGGGCACAGCGTTGCCTGCTGGGAATC
>JBBRJB010000101.1:0-7716 GCA_038220085.1 Burkholderiales bacterium | reverse complement strand
CGGGATACGGCAGCATCGGCAGGCTGCTGGCGCAGGCCAACCTCCAGGCAGGGGGGGTCGACCTCGACGTGATCGATGCCGCGAACGCGGCGCAGTACTTCGGGCGCGACGAGCAGCACGACTTCGCCGTCGAGCTGACGGTGGGCCGCAAGTCGGCGGAGGCGCTGGCCGGTCTGGTAGCCCGCTGGGTGCGCCACCTGCTGGGCATCAGCCTGAAGGTCCGGCCGCTCGGGGCGGTGGAGGACGGGCAGTGGCGCTGGCATCTGGGCCTGGACAGCAGCGCCACCATCCTGCTCGACAAGCTTTACCGAGGTGACGGGCTCGAACCCGGGGAACACCGCCGCCTGCTGCTGCTGATGCGCGTGGATTTCGAGGACCTGACCGACCAGCTTGCGGAGGTTGCCGGCAAGCCGGTCTACCTAGGCCTCGCGATGGATGCCAACCAGCGTCTGTCGCTCAAGCCCCAGAACCTGCTCCTGAACCTGCCGATCGCGCGCCCGCTCGACCGGGACGAGGGCGCCCATGTCCACTGAGGCGATGTTGCAGGTGGGTCCGGCGGCCGCGGCGATTGCCGCCCTGCCGTCGCCCCCGTTCTGGGACGAGGCAGTGGCGAAGTTATGCGGCTGCGATCCGACCTTTCAACTCATCGTCGCCCGCGCCGGGGAGCAACGACTGGAATTGCGCGGCGACGCGTTCACCGCGCTGGCCCGTGCTATCGTCGGTCAGCAGATCTCGGTGCGGGCAGCCCGGGCCATCTGGGGCCGAGTGGAGGTTGCGGCGCGGGAGGTCACCCCGCTGCGGATATCCCGCATGCGCGCCGCCACCCTGACCCGCGCGGGACTTTCCCTGCGCAAGGCGCAATACCTGCACGATCTTGCGGTACATTTCCAGAAGGGTGATATCCGGCCCGATCACTGGTCTTTGATGGACGATGAGGCCGTGATCGCCGAGTTGGTTACAGTTCGCGGCATCGGCCGCTGGACCGCGGAGATGTTCCTGATTTTCAACCTGATGCGTCCGGATGTCCTGCCACTCGATGACCTGGGAGTGCTCACCGCCATCGGACTTCATTACAACGGCGGGATTCGCGTCACCCGCGAACAGGCCAGTGAGATCGGCTCCCGCTGGCAGCCTTGGCGCAGCGTGGCGTCCTGGTACCTGTGGCGCAGCCTGGATCCCTTGCCGATGGAACTCTGAGACCCATGAAAACAACCTATCTGGACTTCGAGCAACCGGTGGCGGAACTCGAGGAGAAGATCGAGCAGCTGCGATTCATGCAGGGCGAGTCCGCGGTCGACATCGCCGAAGAGATCGACCGGCTGCGGGCAAAGTGCGACAGCCAGATCAAGGACATCTACGACAAGTTGACGCCCTGGCAGGTAGCCATGGTTGCACGCCACCCGCAGCGCCCGTACACGCTGGACTACGTCAACCTGTTGCTGACGGATTTCCATGAGTTGCATGGTGATCGCAGCTTTGCGGACGATCCGGCCATCGTCGGCGGGCTGGCGCGGTTCAACGGGCAGTCGATCATGGTTATCGGACACCAGAAGGGCCGTGACGCCAAGGAGCGCACCTACCGCAATTTCGGCATGCCGCGACCGGAAGGCTATCGCAAGGCCCTGCGCCTGATGAAGCTGGCTGAAAAGTTCGACGTGCCCGTACTCACCCTGATCGATACGCCGGGCGCGTTTCCCGGCATCGGCGCCGAGGAGCGGGGCCAGTCGGAGGCGATCGGGCGCAACCTGTTCGTCATGGCAGAACTGGAAGTGCCGATCATCAGCGTGATCATCGGCGAGGGTGGCTCAGGAGGGGCGTTGGCGCTGGGCGTCTCCGACGTCATGCTGATGCTGCAGTACGGCGTGTATTCAGTCATTTCACCGGAGGGCTGCGCCGCGATCCTCTGGAAGAGTGCGGAAAAGGCCCCCGAGGCCGCCGAGACGCTCGGCATCACCGCCAGCCGCCTGAAGGGTCTCGGGCTCATCGACCGCATCGTCAGCGAGCCGATCGGCGGGGCGCATCGTGACCCGGGCCAGATGGCAGTGTCACTGCGGCGTGCGGTGGCCGATTCGCTGCGCCAGTTCTCCGGCATGCGAAGCGGCGAACTCGTCAAGCAGCGCCAGGCGCGCCTGATGAACTATGGCGTCTTCAAGGAGATCGCTTCCTGATCGCCCCGGTCAGGGTCCCGCCGGCGTGTTGCCCGGCCTGATCCTCGCCGCGGCATCAAGCTCCCGGCGTCCGGCAGGATCGCCGATCCTCCTCGCATGTTCCGGCGGACTCGATTCACAGGTGCTGATGCACGCGTCGGCCTTGGTGCTGCCTCCCCAGTTTCTCGTCGTCGCCCACGTCCAGCACGGATTGCAGGCGCAGGCCGGCCAGTGGCTCGCGTTCTGCGAGTCGGGCGCAGCGGCGCTCGGGCTGCCCTTCATTGCGCACCATCTGCCGCCGCTCCCGGCCCGGCCGCCCGGCGGTATCGAGGCCTGGGCCCGTGAACAGCGCTACCGCGCGCTCGCGCGGATGGCCGAGGAGGCAGGGGCGACACTGGTGCTGACCGCCCATCATGCCAACGATCAGTGGGAAACGCACAGGCTGCGCCGCCTGCGAGGGGCAGGCGCCCTGGGACTGGGCGCCATGCGCGGCGAGTCTCGGCTGCCGCTGGCACAGGAACGCCTCCTCCTGCGGCCGTTTCTCGGCGTGGATCGTCGGGAGATCCTGGCCTATGCCAATGCCCAGGGGCTGGACTGGGTGGAGGATCCCAGCAATCAGGATCCTCGCTATGCCCGCAACCGGGTCCGGCGACTGCTCGCCGAAACGCTGACGCAGGATCCAGGCAGCCTTCAGGCCGGACTCGCGGAGATCGTCGAGTTCCAGCGCCGAGCGGACGCGGCCAGGCGGCAGGCTCGCCAGGATCTCGCCACCTGCAGCCTGTTCCTCGCCTCGCGCAAGCCGCGCCAGCTCATCGGCGGTACCCTGGGGGAGGGTGCTGGCCCCCGCGTATGCCTGTCGCGCGCGTCGCTGGCCCGGCTGCCCGAGGAACGCGCCGCCGAGGCCTTGCGCCTGTGGCTCGAGGACCTCGGCTGCCGGATGCCGTCGCGCTCCCGGCTGTCGCAGATGCTCAGGCAGTTGCGCGACGCGCGCTCGACGCATGCACGGATGAGGCATGACAGTCGCTGGCTGCTCAGGTATCGGGATCGCATCGATGCCGCTGCCGAACTGCCGCTGCCACTGGTTCCGGTGTGGTTCCGCTGGAGCGGACAACCGCATATCGATATCGCGGGCCAGCGGTTCCTCTTTCTCCCCGGTGCCGGCGAGGGCATCGACGCGGCCTGGCTTGCCGGGACGGATCTCCTGATGGACCAGGCTCGGGGCCGCGACCGGCTGCAACTGACGCCACAGGGACATTTGCGTACCTGGAAGAACCTGACGCAGGAGCACGGCATCCCTCCCTGGATTCGGGCGGCGTTGCCGGTGCTGCGGCATGCCGGCGGCATCGTCCATGCCGCGCCGTTCGGGTTCAATCGGCGGGCCCCCTGCGGCGAGTCGCCGGCGGATAGCCCCCGGGTGCGCATCGAGTGGGTGGCGCCGGCCTGTGTGGCGCGCTGGCTATAATCGGTGGTTTTTCAACGTCGCGCCGCAGGGCCTGCGCAGTCACCATGGCACTCATCGTTCACAAGTACGGCGGCACATCGATGGGTTCGGTCGAGCGCATCCGCAACGTCGCCCAGCGCGTCGCCAAATGGCACAAGGCTGGCCATCGGATGGTGGTGGTGCCATCGGCCATGTCCGGCGAGACCAACCGGCTGATCGGACTGGCCCGGGAGTTGCAGACCCATCCTGATCCCCGGGAACTGGACATGCTGGCGGCCACCGGTGAACAGGTATCGGTCGGATTGCTGGCGATCGCACTCAAGGCTATCGGTATGGACGCCGTCAGCTATGCCGGCTGGCAGGTGGCGGTGAGGACCGATTCGGCCCACACCAAGGCGCGCATCCAGTCGATCGACCAGGACAAGATCCTGGCCGACCTCGGGCAGGGCAGGGTGGTCATCATCACCGGCTTCCAGGGTGTCGACGGGCTGGGCAACGTCACAACCCTCGGTCGCGGCGGATCAGACACCTCCGCCGTGGCGATCTGCGCCGCGCTCAAGGGCGACGAATGCCTGATCTACACCGACGTCGACGGGGTCTACACCACCGACCCGAGGATCGTTCCCGAAGCGCGCCGCCTGACGCGGGTCACCTTCGAGGAGATGCTCGAAATGGCCAGCCTCGGCAGTAAGGTCCTGCAGACCCGTTCGGTCGAGTTCGCCGGCAAGTACCGCGTCAAGACCCGTGTCCTGTCGAGCCTCACGCCACCGGACCTGCCCCTTGAACAGGAAATGGTCGCGGGTACGCTCATCACCTTTGAAGAAGAATTCGGGAAGGAAGCCATGGAACAGGCCGTCGTATCGGGCATCGCGTTTCAGCGCGACGAAGCCAAGATCACCTTGACCAACGTGCCCGACAAGCCAGGCGTCGCCTTTCGCATCCTCGGGCCGATCGCCCAGGCGAACATCGACGTCGACATGATCGTGCAGAACCAGAGCGTCGACGGCACCACCGACTTCTCGTTTACCGTGGCCCGCGCCGAATACCAGCGGGCGCTGGACGTGCTCAGCAGCAAGGTGACAGCGCAGATCGGCGGCGGACAGGTGATCGGCGACGCCCAGATCGCCAAAGTCTCCATCGTCGGCATCGGCATGAAGAGCCACGCCGGCATCGCCAGCCGGATGTTCGAAGTGCTGGCCGACGAAGGCATCAATATCCAGATGATCTCCACCAGCGAGATCAAGACCTCGGTCGTGATCGCGGACAAGTACCTGGAGCTTGCAGTGCGGGCCCTGCACAAGGCCTTCGGCCTGGAGAACAAGCCGGCCTGAGCGGCCCGGCAAGGGTCGGACAAGATCAGGGTACAATCTCGCACCTGAGATATCCACGATATCCGGAGACGTGGCCGAGTGGTCGAAGGCGCTCCCCTGCTAAGGGAGTATGTGCCAAAAGCGCATCGAGGGTTCGAATCCCTCCGTCTCCGCCAAGAGCCCTGAAATAGCGGATCTCCAGCTAGTCAGGTATATCAATCGCACCAGCGCCAAGCGGCCGTACGGAAACCGTACGGAAAAGCGCAATTCCCCGAGACTCGCAGCCAACTGCGTCAAGTTGCACGTCGGAGCGTCGACATGGGCAGCAGCCTGTGGTCAGTTTTTATCAGAGGTTTGCTCGCCGTCACCGCGTCCGCCGTAACGCAATTGCTCATCCACCGATTCGCCAAGTCGCGTGACGAGTCCAAGCTGCTGCGGGAAAATGGCGAGGCTGGATACCGCGAAGGACGTGGCAGATGCCCGCATGCAAGCGTTCGTGTCGGGTGAATGCCAGGGCCACGGTCGTTTCCAGTCGACTGAGCTAGCACGGTCGGCCACGGTAGATAAGGCGACTATTGCCGCCTGCAATACCAGCGCGGTCGGCTGCTGTGTCTAATCCGATACATCACCCAGTTGCGGGTTCCCAACAGCTCTGCTACGACACCCGATTCTGAGCGCTGGCGATTTCCAACGATTAGCAGTGGACAAGTACCCACCTGGCGGCTACATCGCCGATGCCATCCAATCCCTCCCACCTGCTGGACCGGACATCCCGCCGCAGACGGTCGAAATCGATGCGGGGGCGCACTGGGGGAGATTCCGGGTGACCTTCGAGGCCAAGCGTAATCCGCGGGCTGGCATGGGCCGGCACTGGTACTGGGCTATGTCATCTGGCAAGCGCCTTGAGGATCGGTAAGCGGTGCTGCTGCAATTTTTGAAGTGGTTCGCCGACTTGCCGATTACGATAGTCGCTACGAGTTCGCCGCTGGCCGGCCTGGTGCTCAGTTCAACCGAGGCTGCAGGGCGGAATGAGTGGGGGCACGAGGGGCTGCTGCTGGCGGTCGTGCCGATCGTGGACTGGGCGCTTGCGGGGCGGTGGGCCCACCGAAACTGAACGCGGCTGCTTGATTGGCAGCTGAAAACAGGAGCAGAAGATCAATGGATGAGGAAACCACCGCCCCGCCCCCGGAGGTCAAGGAAGGCACCTGGTTCTTGTTGGTCGTACGATCGACGCCGTCGCGTTCCTGCTTGGGCACAGCCATTGCGCGGCGGCGAAGACTGCTCCTGGCTCATGACAGCAGGCAGGGGGGAACGCATGAATAAGCACGAGCAACCGGTTGACCATCCTTTTGAGGCTATCCTGCCCGAGCGAAGGCGATTGATATTGTCCTTGCTGCTGTGCGGTGCGATGCTGATAATTGGAGTAGGTCTCGGTGGCTGCGCGACTACCGTCGACAGGCGCGTCGAGGACATTGTCACTGCGGAGTTGCCGCGTATCGTCGGTCCAGCCGCAAGCTATAGGGTCGAGGTCGAAGGCGCACGCGTCAGCGGCGATCTCGCCGATCTGCGCCAGGTTCGTATCATCGGGGAGCGGGTCGCGCGCCCGAAATCCCCAGTCCTCGATCGCGTCGAGGTCTCGATGCTCGATGTCGTCGTCGACCGTGTGGAGAGTCGAGTCGTAGAACTAGGCACGGCCGACGGAAAAGTACGTGTTCTCGCGCACGACATCGCAGCCTTTCTCGACGCCCGCCCGGGTTTGGACAACGTCGTCGTCACTTTTCACCCTCCTTACGAGATGACCGTAGAGTCGCAGTTCTCAGTTGCCGGCTACGCCCTTCCCGCCATCGCCCGGGGCAAGCTACGCGGCCGGTTGGTCGCTAGCAAGAGCGGTCTCGTGATGGAAATCGTCGACCTGCGATTAGCGGGATTCCCGATCGGCACGATCCCTGCTTTCGTTCTTGAAAGGCTTATAAACCCGCTGGTTGACTTGTCCGCCCTGCCCGCGCCATTGCAAGTCACGTCCGTGGAGGTGACGCAATTCGCATTGCTGCTGACAGCGAGCGGCAGCCAGAACGCCACCGTGACCTTCGCCCGGGACGCGGTGCGTTAGTCAGCGGTGTCTCAGTCAACCTTGACCTACCACCACCTGCACGCCGCGGGTGAAGAGCGCGGAGTAATCTATAGGGTAAAGGCGAACGGCTTGACCCTGGAAGGGCTCCTCGGTACTTGCGTAATGTCAATCCAGACGTCGATTCCCGTCGCGGGAATCTGGTCCAGCGGCCAATGGTTCTCGGCCTTAGTGGTTTCGGGCGTCGGCGGGCGGCCGGACGTCATGCGTTTGTTGGAATTCCCACCTGCCTCCACCGCCGCCTGCGACTGGCCCGCCGGGGCCTGATGTGGGCGGATATCGGCTGGGGAACAAGAGTGAGACATGCCGACATCGTCGTTGGACGGTTCCCAATCTGAATCACTCCCGGCCCGCATCAGCCAGATTGAACAGGCGCCTGCGGCAGACCCTACTGGGGCACGACTCTCAACAGCCGGCCGCTGTCAGTCAGCAGGTAAGGGTAGCCGTCGGGTCCTTGCTTGACGTCGCGGATGCGCTCCCCCAGCGATTGCAGGTGCCGTGTTTCCCCGGTGACGGAATCGCCCTGCAGCGTCAGTCGCGCGAGCATCCGGCCGGCAAGGGTGCCTACCAGCAGCGATCCCTGCCAGCCCGGCAGCTTGTCGCCGGTGTAGAACACCATGCCGGCGGGCGCTACCGATACCGGCACCCAGAAGTGCAGCGCAGGCTCGACGTCCGGCGCCGTCGTGCCCT
>JBBRJB010000100.1:0-7721 GCA_038220085.1 Burkholderiales bacterium | reverse complement strand
TGGTGGCCCGGCAGGTAGACGGCAAGCCGGTCTATCCGGTTGCGGGCATCCGCGTGCGGGCTATCGCCGCGGACGACTGGTGCATCGGCGACGGCAGCCAGCATGACGCGGCATTCGTCCACGCCCGCCTGGTGATCGGCGCCGGCCGCAGTGAGGACGAGAAGAAGGCGACTGGCGACGCCCTCTTCGACGCGTTGAAGATGCACTTCGCGCGGCAGTTCGACGCCCAGGGTCTGGCGCTGTCGCTGGAGATTGCCGAGTTCGGCGAGGCCGGCACCTGGAAGCACAACAATCTGCACGGGCGCTACCCTTCGCCGGCCTGATATCGTAAGTCCTAGCCGCCTTTTGAACTCTGCGCCGATCTGGTCAACCAGGCCGGCGCCAGACATACTCCGACAGGCTCCTAGGCGATGACGTTCAGAAGTTTTCCGATCCGTTCCCTGTGCCGGGCGCTTGCCGGAGCGGCCGCGGCCGCGGTGCTGGCCACGCCCGTGCAGGCCCAGACGGTCCTGAAGTTCGGCTATGCGATTGCCAAGGACTCCCACTTATGGGGTTGGCGCCGGCGTCTTCTGCGCCGATATCGAGAAGGGCACGCAGGGGCGCTACAAGTGCCAGGAGTTCCCGAGCGGCTCCCTGGGCGGCGAGCGCGAGATGATCGAGGCGGTACAACTGGGGACGCTTGATCTGGTCAGCACCTCCACCGGTCCGCTCGGAAACTTCGTGCCGGAAACCAAGATCCTGGACATCCCGTTCCTGTTCCGTGACTACGATCATGCGCGCAAGGTCCTCGACGGCAAGATCGGCCAGGACATCCTGGCGAAATTCCCGGCCAAGGGCCTGATCGCACTGACCTGGGGCGAGAACGGTTTCCGCCACATGACCAACAACAAGGTCGAGATCAAGACGCCGGCCGACGCGGCGGGACTGAAGATGCGCACCATGGAAAACAAGGTGCACATGGAGGGCTACAAGACCTTCGGCATCCTGCCCACCCCGATGGCCGTCACCGAGTTGTTCACGGCCTTGCAGCAGGGCACGGTCGACGGTCAGGAGAATCCGATTCCGGTGATCCTCGCCTGGAAGTTCTACCAGGTGCAGAAGTACCTGTCTCTGACCGGTCACGTCTATTCCCCGTCGACAATCATCATCAACCCGGGGGTCTTCAACAAGCTCTCCGCTGCCGACAAGGCGGTCTTCATGGAGGCGGCCAAGGCCGGCACCGCCGCGCAGCGCAAGCGGGTCAACGATGACGAAGCCCGGGGCATCGCCATCCTGCGCAAGGAGGGCATGAAGGTGACCGAGGAGGTCGACGGCGAGGCCTTCCGCAAGGCGGTCGCACCAGCCTACGCCGGCTTCGCAAAGGAGTTCGGCGCGGACAACATCGCGGCCATTCAGGCGGTCAAGTAGGCGGTCGACAGCAGGGGCGCCATCGTCTGCCCGTCAAAGTTCGATCGGCGCGCCTTTTCGGGGCGCGCCGGCCGCTCAGTCGATCTTGTAGTCCATCCAGGTGGCCACCATCTCACGCAGGCCCGCGCCTTCGGCAAAGGCGTCGCGCCCGCCTTCGGCCTTATTGCGGCCCAGTTCCAGGATGTAGAGGTAGTCGGACACCTCCGCGCAGCGGCGCACGTTCTGGTCGACCAGAACCACGGTCATCCCGTCATCTGCAAAGCCGCGGATCAGGCCGTAGATCTCCTTCGAGATCTTGGGCGCCAGCATCGCAGTGGGCTCGTCGAGCAGGATGACGGACGGCTTGATCAGCAGCGCGCGGCCGAACTCGACGAACCGCTGTTGCCCGCCGCTCATGCTGGAGACCGGATCCTTGCGCTTGTCGGCCAGGATCGGAAATCGCTGGTAGACGGCATCTATCCGCTCGCGCACCAGTTTCTTGTCGCGCCGGAAGGGCCAGCAGCCCAGTTCCAGGTTGTCCTGCACCGACAGCTCGCCGAACAGGCTGCGATTCTGCGGTACGAAGGCCACGCCGGCGCCGGCGCGGGTGTTGGCGTGTTCGCGGCTGATATCCCTGCCGTTCAGGACGATGCTGCCGGCGCGCAGCGGCAGGAATCCGAACATGGTCTTGAGGACGGTGGACTTGCCCGCACCATTGGGTCCGATGATGCCGGTGACCTGGCCGCGCTGGGCCTGGACGTTCACCTGGTTCAGGATGGTGATGTCACCGTGATATGCGACGGTCACGCCGTTCAGGCTCAGGAATGCATCCGGCATGGTCATGCTCCGAGGTAGGCTTCGATCACCGCCGGATCGGATTTGACGGTTGCCGCATCCCCCTGGGTCAGGATCGCGCCTTCGTTCATCACGATGATGTGATGGGAGAGCTGGTAGATGGACGTGAGGTCGTGGGAAACCAGGATCACGGCGCAGTGGTGGCGGCTCGCGATCTCGCTGATGATTCCGATCAGCATCTGCGCCAGTTGCGGGTTGACACCAGCGAACGGCTCGTCCAGCAGGATGACCTTCGGGCGGGCAACCATGATCCGGGCCAGCTCCAGCAGCTTCTGCTGGCCACCGGAGAGTTCCTCGGCGAAGTTGTGGCGCAGCCGCAGCAGCTCCACCTTCTTCAGCCAGTACTCCGACAGCGCATAGCGCTCGTCGTTGCCGGCCGCGCTGCCTGTCTGGGCCACGTCCAGGTTATCCAGCAGCGAAAGGTGCTGGAACACCCGCGGCACCTGGAAGGTGCGGCCGACTCCGCGGCCGGCGACTTCGTGTACCGGCAGTCCCAGCAGGCTCGCGCCATCGAGTGCGATCTCGCCCGAGTCGGGGATGTAGATGCCGTTGATGCAGTTCAGCATCGTCGTCTTGCCGGAGCCGTTCATGCCGATCACGCCGAGGATCGACTCGTCGGGCAGGGTGATGTCGACGCCGGCAAGTGCCTGGAGACCGCCGAAGGTTTTCCTGAGGTTGCGCACCGTCAGCATGGCCGCTCCTCAGCGCAGTTGCCGCTGGCCGAGCAGGCCGGACGGACGGATGAAGATCATTGCGATCATCAGCGAGAACCCGAGGATGGTCGCGATCGACGGATTGAAGTACACGGCCGCGACCTGCTCGGTGACACCGTAGAGCAGGGCACCGATCAAAGCCCCGATCGGGTGGCCCAGGCCTCCGAGCACGATGACCACGAATCCGATCAGCGTGTAGTCGTTGCCCATGAAGGGGCTGAAGGCCGGGAACACCAGGGCGACGATGACGCCGGTGGCGGCGGCCAGGGCGATCCCGAGACCGAAGGCAACGCCCGACAGCCGCTCGGCATTGATGCCGACGATACTGACCGCGTCCTTGTTCATGATGATGGCGCGCAGGGCCTTGCCGACCTGGGTGCGATAGAGGAAGTAGGCCAGGGCCGACACCAGCAGGACGGAGATGAGCAGCGCGACCAGCCTGATGGTCGGCAGTATGATCTGGCCGAAGCTCAAGAACACCGGCTCGATCGCGAACTCGAGCGTGCGGGAGTCGGCTTCGAAGACCAGCAGCAGGGTGGCGCTGAGCGCGATCGAAACGCCGAACATCAGCAGCAGCGAGCTGGTCTCGGGGTCGTCGGACTTGCTCATCCGCGGCACCAGGAGGAAATAGAGGAGGTAGCCGACGCCGAAGAAGACGACGAAGCTGATCGGCAGCGCGAGCAGCGGATTGATGCCCAGGTACTGCAGCAGCACCCAGGCGAAGTACGCGCCGATGACCAGGAATTCGCCGTGGGCGAAGTTGACCACCCGCAGCACGCCGTAGACGATGTTCAACCCGAGGCCGATCAACCCGTAGATCGCGCCGAGGATGAGGCCGTTGAGCAGGCCCTGGATCAGGAGTGAATTCATGGTCCGGCCCTCAGGCGATGTAGCGGCGCAGTTGCGGCCTGCGTTTGATCAGGCTGCCGACCACTCCGCGCGGCAGGAACAGCATCAGCAGGATGATGACCATCCCCAGCAGCAGGAGGTTGATCAGGGGAAAGCGCTCCCAGATGACGTGGTCGATGCCCACCAGCGCGATCGCGCCGATGACCGGACCGATGATGGTGCCGAAGCCGCCGGCCATGCCGTAGATGATGCTCTTCGCGGTGATCAGCACGTGGAAGGAGTATTCGGGGTCCACCACGTTGGTGTACCAGGCCTCGACCCCGCCCACCAGCGCCGGGATGATCGCGGCCAGCAGCCACGCCTTGAGCCGCACGCGGGGGACGTTGATGCCGATACAGGCCGCTGCCCCGTCGTCGTCCTTGATCGCCCGCAGTTGCCGCCCCAGCCTTGACGTGGACAGCCACAGCACGCAGGCGAGCGCCAGCGTCATCACCGCCAGCATGGCGTAGTAGCTATGGGTGGGATTGTTGGCGCCGGCGAGGATCAGGCCCATGCTGCCGCCGGTGAACGATTCCGGCAGGTTCGAGATCAGCAACCGGACGATGGTGGCAAGCCCGAGGCTGACGATGCCGAAGTAGACGCCCTTCAGGCGCAGGGTCGGCGTCATGAGCAGGGCGACGACGGCACCGGCGAGCCCCGCCGCCAGCAGCGCCACCCCGATCGGCAGGCCGAGCAGCTTGAAGCAGATGCCGGTGGCGTAGGCGCCGACGCCGTAGAACACCACATAGCCGAAGGGCAGGTATCCGGTGAAGCCGACGCAGATGTTCATGCCGGTCGCCATGGCAATCCAGACCATCAGGTAGAAGGCGAACGAGGCGTTGGCGGCCAGCAGTGGCACTGCGGCCAGGGCTGCGACCAGGGCCGTGAACAGACCCAGCGCGATCCGGTACTTGAGGCGGTCGACCGACCGGTCTTGCCGGTGCTGGCTGCTTGCGGTCGCCGCAAAATCAGGACTACTGCCCATGGGCGAGTCTCTCCAGGGGGAAGGGTCAGGCAGGATGCAGACCAGCCGGATCATGCCATAACTTGTGGTTAACGATTGCCGGAGGCCGGGTGATATCGGTGAAACCCGCTTCACGCCTTGTGCAATGCCTTGACGATCCGGATGAACTGGCGGGCGGCCTCGGACAGGGGGCGTTCGGTCGCATGCACCGCATGCATGCGGATGGCGATGGTCTCCTTGAGGGGCACCACCTGGACATTCGGCCAGTTGCTGCGAGCCACCGAGAACTGGTCGACGATTGCGCATCCCATGCCGGTGTTGGCCATGGCGCAGGCGAGGTCCGACCAGGGCACGTCTGCGATCAGCCTGGGGATGATGCCCGCACGGCTGAACGCGCTGGCCACCAGCATGCCGAAGTGCAGGCGCTCGCCGACCAGGATCTGCGGCTGCGCGGCAAGGTCCGCCAGCGAGAGTGTCCGCCGCCGGGCCAGCGGCCCGTCGCGCGGCACCGCAACCACCATGCGTCCGGCGCGGATGGTCATGCTGGAGAGGAAGGGGTGCTCCGTGGGTACGGTCAGCAGCGCCATGTCGACCTCGCCGCTCAGCAGGGCCGGCACGATCTCCTGGATGGTCGCGGTGTGAAAGCGCAGGAAGGTGTCCGGGCTGTCGCGGTGAAAGGAGGCCAGCGCCTCGGGCATGATGTACTTGCCCAGGCTGGGATTGGACGCGACCTTCAGGACACCGCCGTGGGAGTCGGCGATCGCCAGCGTCATGTCGTTGACCCGCTGCAGGGCTCTTTCCGCGCGCTCGATTTCAGGCAGCAGGTCGGTCAGTTCCTTGGTGGGGCGCAGGCGCCCGCGAATGCGCTCGAAGAACCGGATGCCGACCTGGGCTTCGGTCTGGGAAAGCATCCGGCTGACGGCGGGCTGGGTCACGTCGAGTTGTTTCGCTGCGGCACTGATGGAGCCGGCCGTGACCACCACCCAGAGCATTTCAATCTGCTTGAAATTGAGCTTCCTCATGGGGTGCATTCTATAATTTTTTGGTATAACCTAATGCCCTGACTTGAACCTCCCGGAGATCCATCATGTCCATCAGCTCCCTCAAGAAGCGATTGCAGAAGACCCTGGGGCACTCGATCCCCGCGCTGGCCCTGGGCAGCGCATTCCTCGTTGCCGGGGCCCCCGCGACCGCGGCCGAGGAGCCGATCCGGATCGGCATGACCATCTCTTCCACCGGCAGCTTCGCGTTGGCGTCGCAGTCCGGCGTCCGGGGTGTGGAAGTCTGGGTCAATGACGTCAACAGCCGCGGCGGAATCGAGATCAACGGCAAGAAGCGCCCCGTGGAATTGGTCAAGCGCGATGACCGCAGCGACAAGCAGATGGTGACCCGCGTCTATGAAGGCCTCATCACTGACGACAAGGTGGACCTGGTCTTCGCGCCGTTCGGATCGACGCTGACGGCCGCAGCCGCCACGGTCACCGACCGCCTCGGCAAGTTCATGATGATCTGGTCCGCGGCCAGCGACCAGCTTTATGACCAGGGCTTCAAGTACATCGTCTCCGGCACCCAGATGCCGGTCTCGAACATGCTCAACGCTTCGATGGCGTTCTCCAAGCAGCTTGGCATCAAGAAGGTCGCGATCGTCTATTCCGACGAGCCGTTTCCCACCGGGCTGGCACAAGGCGGACGTGAACGCGCCCAGCAGAACGGGATCGAAGTGGTGATGTTCGAGCGCTACCCCAAGGGGCAGAAGGATTTCAGCACGCTGCTGCAGAAGGCCCGCGCGTCGGGCGCGGAAGCTTTCGTGCCCACCTCGTATGAAGGTGACCTGATCAGCATGGTTCGCCAGATGAAGCAGCTCAATGTGAGCTTCCCGTACACCTTCATGGTGTACGCTTCGACGCCGCAGTTCCAGGCCATCGGCAGCGATTCGAACTTCATTTTCAGCCATACCAACTATGACCCGTCCATCAACTGGAAGGTCAATGCCGGCATGAACCGCGAACAGTTCGCCAAGGCCTACGACAAGGCATTTCCCAAGGCGGAGTTTCCGCCGGACTTCCAGACCGCGCTTGCCTATGGCGCTGCCGTCATCGCGGAAGAGACCATCAAGAAGGCGGACTCACTTGAAGCCGGGAAGTTGAAGCAGGCGGCTCTGGCGCTGTCCGACAAGCTGACGGTCATGGCCGGTCCCTACGCCATCAACGAAAGCGGCATGCAGCTGAAGATGCCTTTCCCGGTGGTGCAGTTGCAGCCGGGCAAGGGTGTCGTGACGGTGTTCCCGCAGGATGTTGCGGTCGCCAAGCCCGATTTCCCGATCCCGGACTGGTCCAAGCGTTGAACGGCACTGCGCGGACTTCATGACGGTATTGGTGGGCGTGGATGACCTGGTGTTCCTGCCGGTGCAGCGTCTTGCGCAGGAGTTGGCGGATGGGCGCATCAGTTCCCGGGACCTGACCAACGCCTACCTCGAAAGGATCCGGCGCCTGAATCCGGCGCTCAACGCCTTCGCCGCGGTCTATGAAGAGTCCGCCCTCGCCCAGGCAGCCGCATCGGATCGGCGCCGCGCCGATGGTTACCTGCTGGGGATGCTCGACGGCATTCCCATGGCGATCAAGGATCTCTGTGCGATGGCCGGCCGCCCGATGTCGGTCGGTTCCAAGCCCTGGCTGAATCGCAACAGCACCGCCACCGCCACTGCCGTGCACCGCCTGCTCGCCGCCGGAGCGGTCATCCTTGGCAAGACGCAGATGGTGGAATACGCCTTCGGCGGCTGGGGTACCAACCCGACGCTGGGCACGCCCCGCAATCCGTGGGACATGACGACCCACCGGATCCCCGGCGGATCGTCCAGCGGTTCGGCGGTCGCGGTGGCCGCCGGGCTTGCGGCAGCGGCCATCGGGTCGGATACC
>JBBRJB010000099.1:0-7728 GCA_038220085.1 Burkholderiales bacterium | reverse complement strand
GTGCCAGATGCTGACTCTGGCGCATTTGCAGCGAGGGCTTCACGATCCAGTCCTTCAGGAAATCCTGTCTGCCGCATGATCGGCAGGCTACTGGGTCGGCCCGACGCGCCGGGGGAGGCTACATCCGGAAGTCTTCGCCCAAGTAGGCCTTTCGTACGCGGTCGTCCTGGATGATTTCGTTCGGGCGACCTGAAGCAAGAACAGTACCATCATTCATGATATAGGCCCGATCGCAAATGCCCAAGGTCTCCCTCACATTGTGATCGGTGATCAGGACACCGATGCCGCGGTTCTTCAGCAGTGTCACGATGCGCTGGATTTCGATGACGGCGATCGGGTCGACCCCGGCAAAAGGCTCGTCGAGCAGGATGAAACGCGGGGAGGTGGCCAGGGCCCGGGCGATTTCCACGCGGCGCCGCTCGCCACCCGACAGCGAGATCGCCGTATTGGAGCGGATGTGGTCGATCTGCAGTTCTTCCAGCAACGCATCGAGGCGCTGGTTCTGCTCCACGCGCGGCAGGGGTTTGCCGAATTGATCCTGCTGCAGCTCGAGCACGGCCAGGATGTTCTCTTCCACGGACAGCTTGCGGAACACCGATGCTTCTTGTGGCAGGTAGGACAGGCCCAGCCGGGCACGGCGATGGATCGGCAAGCGGCTGATAGAAGCGCCATCCAGCCCGATCGTGCCGCCGTCGCAGGCGACCAGGCCGGCGATCATGTAAAAGCAGGTGGTCTTGCCGGCGCCATTGCGTCCCAGGAGCCCGATGACTTCCCCGCTGGCCACTTCCATAGAGACGTCCCGTACCACGATCCGGCCGTTGTACGACTTCATCAGGTGGTGGACGCTTAGTTGGCTCGCACGTTCCTCTTCCATTCGGCGCGGGCGTCAGCGGCTGGCGCCGTCGCGGGGGCGTCCAGTAGCCAGGCGCTCCGCCGGCTTGAGCGATACCGGCGGCGGGGTCGCGCATTTCTGGCCCGGAGCGGCCGCGGGCGGCGATCTGGTGTCGCTGCGAGGATTGATGACGATCCGCACCCGGCCGCTGCGCTCGCCGGGCGCCTTGCCGTCGACATCGAATTGTTCGGTTCTTGCGTTGTAGACGATGACCCCGCCGGTGATCTCGTCGGTCGCCACGTCGCACTCCAGTCGCTTGATGAGGGCTTCCCCGACCAGCCGGACGGTCTCGTCGCGACTGTCGTAATGGATCTCGTTGGCAAGGCCATTGATCAGCTGGTCGATGCCCTCGCGCTTCTGCTGAAATGTTGCCCGCTTGCCTGTAACCATCGCCGTCTGCATGCTGTCCGAAAGCTGGCGCAGCACCAGGCGGTCACCCCGGATCAGGATGCTACCCTTGGTGAGCACGACGTTGCCGGTGAAGACGGACGTCTGCTTGCCCTCGTCGTATTGGAGTTTGTCGGCTTCAATATTGGTCGGCGCGTCGCGATCTGCCCGCTCCGCCTGGGCCGGCAGGCAGAACAGCGCAAGCGCAATCCAGACGGCAAATCTTGCAGTTGTCATTTGATCAATGGCTGGCGGAATCGGCGTTACAAGGCGCGACAGGCGCTCAGCGGTCGCTTCCTGACGATACCTCAGGCACCCGACCGGTGGGAGCGCCATCGCGCGGTGCGAGATGTCCCCTCACCCGAGAGTCTACCTGCAACTGCCGCGTCTGACTGTCCAGCCGCATGCCGATGCCGGTGAGGGTGTTCGGTCCCATCTCGATCCTGACCGGCTGGTCGGTGAAGACCACCTTCTCGTCCAGCAGGACGGTGGCCGCCTGGGTCAGCGCCACCACCGCGGGGCTATCCGCGCTGGCATCGCGCATGATGCGGACGTCGCCGGACAGGTAGGTCTTCTCGCCGGTGTCCGGGCTGCTGCCCTTGCGGGCGGTAACCCGGATCGCCGGCTGGTCGTCCGCCAGGGTGGTGATATGGGGCTCCTCGAACTCGATGGTCAGGTCGTCCGGGTAGTGCTGCATGCGCACGGCTTCGATCCGCACCGCCGGGTCCCCGTTGGCGTTCGCCTTGAGCAGCAGGAGCCGGTCGACGAAATAGTCGGGCTCATGAGTGACCTCGCGCGGCAGATTCGGTCGGGCCAGGCGCTCGGCCTGCTGCGCCAGGAAGTAGCTCAGCATTCCCAGTCCGACCAGGATCAGCACCGACGCGGCAGCCGCCAGCCGGTCGAAGAGCCGCGCGCTCACGCCGGCCTTCCGGGCCGGCTGGCTGCCGTCATGCCAGGTAGGACGCGAGCAATTCGGCGCGCCGGTCCTGTGCGTCCAGAATCAGCATGGACAGTTCCCTGACCGCGCCCCGGCCCGCCCGTTCGCTCGAGATCCAATGGGCCACTCGTCGCACTTCCTCGACCGCGTCGGCCGGGGCGGCGGCCAGCCCGCAGGCTTTCATGGCAGTCAGGTCAGGCCAGTCGTCGCCGACGAAGGCGGTTTGCGCAAGTCCGATGCCGCTCTGCCGGCAGATCTGCTGCAAGCAGGCCAGTTTGTCCTTGACGGCCTGGTGTACCCGCCGGATCCCGAGTTCGGCGGCGCGCCGCTCGACGATCGCCGAGTGACGGCCGGTGATGATCGCGAGTTCGATGCCGGCCTTGGCAAGCAGAGTGAGGCCGAAACCGTCGCGTGCCGAAAATGCCTTGGCCATCTCGCAGTCGGCGCCGATCAGCAGGGAGCCGTCGGTGAGCGTACCGTCGACATCCATGGCGAGCAGGCGAATGGACGCCGCCCGTACCCGGACCGCCGCCGGGGTGTCCTGCCGGTTTTCTGAGGCGGGCGACCCGGCGGGCAGCATCAGACCACCTTCGCGACCAGGAGGTCGTGGAAGTGCAGTGCGCCCACCAGTATCCCGGCCGGGTCCGCCACCAGGATCTGGCCGATCCGGCGTTCTTCCATGATCCGCACCGCTTCCACGGCGAGCGCGCCCGGGGCGATGACTACCGGTGAAGCCGTCATCACATCCCGGATGGCAAGCGCGGACACGTCGAGCGCCCGGGCTCCGCCCAGCACCCGGCGCAAGTCGCCATCGGTGAAGATGCCTGCGATCCGCCCATCGGTCTGCACGATGGCAACCATGCCCATGCGCTTGCGGGTGATTTCCAGGAGCGCGTCGGCGAAGCTGCTGTCCAGGGGTACGCTGGGAATGCTCTGGTCGGTGCGCATCACATCGGAGACCAGGGTCAGCAATTGCCGACCCAGGGTGCCGCCGGGGTGCGAACGGGCGAAGTCGGCGCTGCCGAAACCCCGGGCGTCCAGCAGCGCGACCGCGAGCGCGTCACCGAGCGCGAGCGCGGCAGTGGTGCTGGCGGTGGGCGCCAGGTTCAGCGGGCAGGCCTCGCGCCGTGCGCCGGCGTACAGATGGACGTCGGCGTGCCGGGCCAGGGCGGACTGCGCATTGCCGGTGAGAGCGATGAGTCGCGCGCCCTGGCGCTTGACCAGGGGCACGATGGCCAGCAGTTCGTCGGTGCGCCCCGAATTGGACAGCGCGATGAACACGTCGTCACGCGTGACCATGCCAAGGTCGCCATGGCTCGCTTCGGCCGGGTGCACGAAAAATGCCGGCGTGCCGGTGGAGGCAAAGGTGGCTGCGATTTTGCGGGCGACATGCCCCGACTTGCCTATTCCGCTCACCACCACCCGGCCGCGGCAGTCCAGGATCATCCGGCAGGCGAGGGCGAAGTTCGCGTCGAGGGTCTCCACCAGATCCAGTACGGCCTGCGCCTCGATGCGCAACACCTCGATGGCCCGCGCAAGCAGCCGGTCATCCGAGAGTGGCGCCTCGGCGTCGGTTGGCGGGCCTGGATCGGGTGAGGCCGCGGCAGTCGTTAGAATCGCGGAAGGCATCGGATCAGTATAGCGGGACGGTCTGCCGTTGTTACGCTTGCCTGCGCTCGCAGACCGGTCGGGATCGCCAGGCAGGGCAGGCGCCGGATTGCAATGACTCGGAACAAGTACCGGAGCCGCCGCAGACCATGCACGCACTCGAGCTGACGCTGATTCTGCTGGGCGCCAGTATCTTCATGGTGTCGCTGCTGCGACGGGTCGGCCTGCCCACCCTGGTCGGGTACCTGGCGGTCGGCGCGCTGCTCGGGCCCTATGCCGGCAACCTGGCGGGTGACTCGGAAGTGGTCAGGACGCTCGCCGAATTCGGTGTCGTCTTCCTGATGTTCACGCTCGGGCTGGAATTCAGCGTGTCCAAGCTGGCAGCCCTTCGCGCTTACGTGTTCGGCCTCGGCCCGGCCCAGGTGGGCAGCACGATCGCGCTGATCGTGCTTGCGCTGCTGGCGATGCCGGCAGCCTGGGTCGAGCAAGTCGTCCCCGGCGGCGTCGACTGGCGCGGCGCGATCGTCATCGGCGGCGCGGTTGCCATGTCTTCGACCGCATTGGTGAGCAAGATGCTTGCGGACAATCGTGAACTGGAGACGGAGCACGGCAAGCGGGTGTTCGGTATCCTGCTGTTCCAGGATCTGGCGCTGATCCCCCTGCTGATCCTGGTGCCGGCAATGGCCGATGGCCAGGGCGGCGCCTGGCAGGTCGAACTGGGATGGGCGCTGGCCAAAGCCGGCGTGCTGCTGTTCCTGTTGCTGAAGTTCGGGCCGCTGCTCATGCGGACCTGGTTCCTGCGGGTGGCACGGGCGCGCTCGCACGAGATGTTCACCCTGAACGTATTGCTGGCCACGCTGTTCTTCGCCTGGCTCACAGGCAAAGCCGGGCTGTCGATGGAACTCGGTGCCTTCGTCGCCGGCATGCTGATCTCCGAGACCGAATACCGCTATCAGGTCGAGGAGGACATCAAGTCGTTCCGCGACCTCCTGCTCGGGTTGTTCTTCATCACCATCGGCATGAAGCTCAACGTTGCCGTCGTGGTCGCTGCCTGGCCGACGGTGCTGGTCCTGCTGCTGGCGCCGGTGCTGCTGAAGCTGGTCCTGGTGACCGCGCTGGTGCATGCCACCCGGGGCGGCCTGGCCACTGCCTTGAAGACCGGCATCTGGCTGGCCCAGGCCGGCGAATTCGCATTCGTGCTCCTGGTGCTGGCTTTGAACGCCCGCATCCTGGACGAAGTGGCGATGCAACCGATGCTGGCGGCGATGCTGCTCTCGATCCTGGTGAGCCCTTTCCTGATCCGCCAGGCCGATCGGATCGCCCTGCGCGTCTCCAGCCAGGAATGGATGCTGCGCTCGCTGCAACTTCAGCGGATCGCCACCCGCACGATCGCGCACCAGAAGCATGTCATCGTATGCGGCTACGGACGCAGCGGCCAGAGCCTGGCGCACGTGCTGGAGGCAGAAGGCATCGAATTCGTGGCGCTCGACCTCGATCCGGACCGGGTGCGGCTGGCAACCAACGCAGGAGAACCGGTGGTTTTCGGCGACGCCTCGCGCCGCGAGACCCTGCTTGCCGCCGGCATCCACCGGGCCGCCGCGCTGGTGGTCACCTATGCCGACACACCGGCCACGCTGCATCTGCTCGCGGTGACGCGTGAACTTTCGCCCACGCTTCCGGTGCTGGTGCGCACCACCTCCGACAGCGACCTCGAACGGCTCCGGGCCGCCGGCGCGACCGAGGTGGTGCCGGAGATCGTGGAGGGCAGCCTGATGCTGGCCTCGCATGCGCTCGCCCTCAGCGGCGTCCCCCTGCCGCGGGTGCTCAAGCGGATCCGCTCGATCCGGGACGACCGCTACCAGATGCTGCGCGGCTATTTTCACGGCGCCGACGACCGGGATGCCGAGAACATCGAGGAGACCCACCAGCGCCTGCACACGGTAACGGTGCAGTCGGACGTGGCCGCGGTGGGCATGACCCTGTCGCAACTGCCGATCGGCAGTTGCCGCGTGACTGCGATGGTACGTTCGGGCAGGCGGATCGTCGATCCGTCGCCGAACCTCGACATCGAAGTCGGAGACACCCTGGTGCTGGCAGGCACCGTAGAGCAGGTGAGCAGCGCGGAGGCGAACCTGCTGCGCCGCTAGCAGGGCGGCGCCAACGTCAGCCCGGTCGGCACTGATTTGCCCGATTCGGCCGATTTGCCACGAGCGCGGGCGCCGTTGGAGCCTTGATCTGCCGCCAGGCAGTAGAATCCGCCCAGTTTGCCCTGTTGGCAACCGCAACCGATGGCCGTACCCGGTTCGAAACTGCCTGCAGCCATGCCGGACACCAGCCGCCGCTCCCATTTGGACAACGATACTTTCCTCTCCGTCGAGTCGCTCAGCTTTGGCTACACCGAGCGCCTGATCCTGAAGAACATCAACCTGCGTTTTCGCAGGGGATCGGTGGTCGCCCTGATGGGGGGATCCGGGTGCGGCAAGACGACGGTATTGCGCCTGATCGGCGCCCTGGTGAAACCGAAGAGCGGCCGGGTGATGCTGGAGGGCGTGGACCTGCACAAGTTGGACCGGCGCGGGCTCTATGCCGCGCGCAGGAAGATGGGCATGCTGTTCCAGCACGGGGCGCTGTTCACTGACCTCAACGTCTATGAGAATGTAGCCTTCCCCTTGCGCGAACAGACCGACCTGTCGAGCGCGATGATCCGCGACCTCGTGCTGATGAAGCTGCAGGCTGTCGGTTTGCGCGGCGCATCCCGGCTGATGCCGTCGGAGATCTCCGGCGGCATGGCACGGCGGGTGGCGCTGGCGCGGTCGATCGCACACGATCCGCCGCTGCTGATGTACGACGAGCCGTTCGCCGGCCTCGATCCTATTTCTCTGGGCACCATCGCCCACCTGATCAGGAATCTGAATTCGGCGCTGGGCGCCACCACCTTGGTGGTCACTCACGATGTCGCGGAGACCTTCAGCATCGTGGACTATGCCTATGTGATGGGTGGCGGGGAGGTCATCGGGGAAGGCACCCCTGAGGAACTGATGGCCTCGACCGATCCGCATGTGTCGCAGTTCCTGAAGGGCCGAACCGACGGGCCGGTGGCGTTTCACTACCCGGCATCGCCCATTGCAGAGGAACTCGGCCTGTGATCGACGACATCGCGGCACTGGGCAGGTGGGCGCTGGCCCGGTTCGCCGTCCTGGGATTCGGTTTTCGCTTCCTGGTCCGATTGAGCTGGCTGTCGCTGCTCAGCCTGCGCCGGCCGCGGCTGATCATCGAGCAACTGTATTTCATCGGCAACCGTTCGCTCTCGATCATCACCATTTCCGGTCTCTTCGTCGGCTTCGTCCTGGGCCTGCAGGGCTATTACACCCTGGAGCGTTACGGCTCGTCGGAGGCGCTCGGGCTGCTGGTGGCCTTGTCCCTGAGCAGGGAGTTGGGGCCGGTGGTGACCGCCCTGCTGTTTTCCGGCCGGGCCGGCACATCGCTGACTGCCGGCATCGGGCTGATGAAGGCCGGGGAGCAACTGGCCGCGATGGAGATGATGGGTGTGGACCCGATGGCACGGGTGCTGGCGCCCCGATTCGTCGCCGGCCTGATAGCGATGCCGCTGCTGGCGGCCATGTTCTCGGCGGTTGGCGTCATGGGTTCCTATATTGTGGGCGTTCAGATCATCGGGGTGGATTCGGGTTCGTTCTGGTCGCAGATGCAGGCTGGGGTCGATATCCGCAACGACATCGGCAACGGCGTCGTCAAGAGCATGATCTTCGGCGTGATCTGCTCCTTCATCGCGCTCTTTGTCGGCCACGAGGCCACCGCGACGCCCGAGGGGGTGTCGCGCGCGACCACCGACACCGTCGTAGCATCCTCGCTGGTGGTGCTGGGATTCGACTTCATGCTGACCGGT
>JBBRJB010000098.1:0-7739 GCA_038220085.1 Burkholderiales bacterium | reverse complement strand
GAGGTGATGCTTGCCCGCGCTATCGACTTCCCATGTTCCAACAGCAATTCCGTTCATCCATAGGGAGAGGCGGGTCGACTTGCTGCGCCGGCCCATGGCCTACCAACGCTCCTTCAAGGACTTGTCAGTGGCTGTGTGCCTCCGCGAAGCGGTGGTGGTCACCGCAGTCCTGGTGGGAAGTTTCTGCGGCTCGGCCCTTGTGATTGCCTTCTTCGCGACGGGGCGTGGGGTCTTGACGACCTGCGGCTGGTGCAGTTCAACCTTCGCTTGAGCGCCAAGGCGCGAGGCGAGGTACAAGTCCACTTCGAGTGCAGACAGGCACCGCATGACATTAGCCAACAGAACGTGACCCGTACCTGCTTCGATAGCAGAAAGAGTCTTCGGAAGCAGTCCCGCTTGCTGGGCGAGTTGCGCCTGCGTCCAATCGCGCTGCCTGCGATAGCCGCGAATCAGGTGGCCGAGCTCCTTTGGCGTTGGGGCGAGATACCGGATCATAAGCCCTCCAGGGTATACTCTAATTCTATCCCCTACAAGGCGTAAAGACAGTTTATACCCTATGAGGTGCAAAACTTAATGATCTTTTGTGCTTCCCTCCAGGACCACGAGTTGGGGCCGTTCACCTTCAGCCTTGCCGGTGATTGGCGCCGGCGGGATCGAATCATCTCCCGCCTCAACGATCAACTCGTGGTCGAGCGAGTACCAGCGGCTTTGAACGTCCGGGTCGGGCGCCGGTTGGGCGTCGTGCGCGACGTAGCGGCCCACGAGTGCCCGGGTGACTCCGAACTGCACGTCGTTGTCCAGATGCGGGTCGTCGCCTGAATAAACCTGCGAGAACTGAGTCTTGTATCCCGCCTTGTGGACCATGAAATGCAGATGGGCGGGACGCATGTTGTGTCGTCCCTGAGCGCGGAGCATTGCGCCGACAGGGCCGCTCACCGGAATCGGGTAGCCCGAAGGCTTGATAGTCCGAAACCAGATGCTCCCGTCGGCGTCGGTCCTGAACTTGCCGCGCAGGTTCATGTCGGCTTGCTGCGGGTCCTGGTTCTCGTAGAAGCCCTCGGACGAAGCCTGCCAGGTGTCGACCTCTGCACTTTCCACCGGACAGCCGCCGCGGTCGCGTACGGTGATTCGTACGAAGACCGGATCGCCTGGCGTTGGCGAACGCACGATGGAACTTCCGTTGGGCGAATCCGGCGAGCCTTGTCGCCAGAAGGGTCCCATGAGGTTGGCCGTGGTCTCGCGCTCGCCGTGATCGCTGTTATTGAGCAGGCACACGAGCGCCGAAATGCCGAGCGAGCCCGCCGCGAGGACGACCTCGTTGTGCGATGGGGAGGTGAGTTGTCCCAGCTTCGCGACTTCGGCACAGATGTGGCGGAACTCGGCTTCGGTGAGATCGGTTTCGCGCACGAATGCGTGAAGATGTTTTACCGCAGCGCTCAGGAGCTGACGAAAGCGAGGGTCGGCCGACCGTTGCGCCTCGGCGAGCACGGTTTTGGTCAGTTCGGTGTCGTCTTGAACGATCATGAATGTACCGGGTTGCGTTACATGATGTGCAGGCCGCCGTCGACCATCAGCGTCGTGCCGGTGATGAAGGAAGCCTCGTCCGACGCCAGCCAGAGGATCGGGCGGGCGATTTCGATCGGCTCCGCCCAGCGGCCGATCAATGAAGTGGCATTGCGTTGCGTCTTCAGTTCCTCGACGCTGCGCCCGGCGGCCTGCGTGCGCGTTATGTGGAAATCGGTTAGCGTGGAGCCCGGACAGATGGTATTGACGCGCACCCCGTGGGAAATCTCCTCGAAGGCCAGCGTCCGGGTCATCGCGAGCAGCGCCGACTTGGTCGCATCGTAGAGCCCCATCCCCTTGCGACCCGTGACGGCATAGCAAGACGAGACATTGACGATAGAGCCTTTGCCGGACTTGCGCAGATGCGGCAAGGCCGCGCGACAGAAGTTGGCCGCCCCCACGATGTTCACACTCAGGACGGCATGCCACTCCTCGGGCGTGGCTTCGGCGATGGCGGAGAAATTGCGCATCGACGCGTTGTTGACCAGCACGTCGATTCCGCCGAAAGTCTCTTTGCAGCGCGCGCTCGCCTCCCGCGCGGTGGCATCGTCCATGATGTCACCGGTCAGGAAATCAACGCCGGCCCCCGGCGATCGCTCGCGGATCACTGCCGCCGTCCGAGCGAGCGCCTTCTCGTCCTTGTCGATCATCAGCACCGACGCGCCTTCGGCGCATGCGAGGGACGAGGTCGCCGCACCGATCCCACCGCCCCCACCGGTGATCAGCACGACCTTGCCCGCCAGACGTGCGCTCAAAGCGAATACACCGGTTCGTCGCCGCCGGACACGAGATGGGCCTTCGCCCATTGCTGCGGCTCCTGCCCGTGCGGCAGCAGCACGCCTGCCGCGCGCACTCGCTGCGCGCGCGAACCCAGCGCCGGCGGATCGATTCCCTCTTGAAGCTTCGTTGCCGCCTCATGAAGCATCCGTCGCGCCATGACGATTGCGCGGTCCGAAGGGAGCAACTTTTCGCTCGCGTAATTCTGGATCGGTCCCATGCTCTCCTGAAGCGACGCATCCTGCGCGGAGAAGCCGAAGACCCCGCTGTAGTTGCGCTTCTCGCGTTGGGCCACCCGATCGATCAGGTAGTCGTTGTCCTTGTTGGCCTTGGGCCGGAAGCTCCCGCCCGGCACGTCGGTGCCCGGTTCGTACTCGCAATGAATGCCCTTGCCTTCGGCCAGATGCATGCGTTCAACCTCCGAGAGCGGTCGATCGGGACGGAAGTTGATGCTCCAGGCCCAGCAATTGTGGTCGTCGATCGGAACCCACACATGGCCGCCGAGCGCGTGATCGCCGAAGGGCGGAATCAGGTTGTACCAGGGAAAGATCCACTGGGTGACACGCCAGTAGTAGGAGTCGGGCTCCCCTTTGCGCCGCCCGAAAAGGGTGAGACCACCATCGTGCCGCTCGATCTCGAAGGTCACGTTTCCATCCTTCTTGATGTACTCGTTGGCCTTGGTGCCCTGGTGGAAGGGATCTCCATCCACCTCGAAGCGGTGAACGAACGACACATGACTGGTGTCGATGCCGCCCTCCATGGCCTGGAGGTAGTTGCACTCCTGGAGTCGTTTCGACACGAAAACATGGCTACCCGGCAGGTTCGCCCATTCGACACCCGGCGGCTCCGGTTGATTTTCGGGCGGGCCCATATAGGCCCAGACGATCCCCGCTCGTTCCACGCAGGGATAACCCGTGATCGACATGCGTTCGCATACCTGAGGTGCTTGAGGCACGTCGATGCACTTGCCTGAAACGTCGAACTTCAGACCGTGGTAGGAGCATCGGATACCGCCTTCTTCATTGCGGCCGAAGTAGAGCGACGCGCCCCGATGCGAACAGAACTCGCTGATGAGACCGGCTCGCCCTTCGGAGTCCCGGAACGCGAGCAACCTCTCGCCCATGATCTGAACCTTCACCTGGGGTGATCCCGGCTTCTCGATCTCGCTGCTGAGCAGACAGGGGACCCAGTACCTGCGAAGCAGCTTTCCAACCGGCGTTCCGGCGTCCGTCCGGACCAGTGTCTCCATCATTTCATTCACCTCATTGAATCCAAGTTCGATTTCGACGTCTATTTTACGAGTCAACGCATCGGGGCTCGTCAATTGCGCAGCTACGGGTCCCGATGCACGGCCGGGATGCCGGCTTCTTCGGATCCGGTGCCGATGCGGCACACGACCGAGCGGTTCCGTCGTTCCTTCCGTCGGAGCAGAAAGAGCGCCGCGATCGCGATTGCGACTGCCGCCGTAACTGTCACCCAGTCCGTGGGTCGAATAGCCGCGATGGCGAGTACCACGGCGATGAAGGCGAAAGCCAACCGCGCGACGAGTCCCAGGCTCAGGAGCAGATAGCCCTCCAGCGCGGCAGCCAGGAAGACGATGGCGACTATACCCAGGCCGATCGCCATCACCACCGAGACGGTGTCTCCGGCGAGGAGCAGTTGCGGTGAATAGACGAACAGCGGCGGCAGCAGGAAGGCAGAAAGTCCCAGACGAACCGCCTCCCATCCGGTGCGCATGTACGCCCCGCCGGCGATGGCAGCCCCCGCAAACGCCGCAAGGCAGACCGGCGGGGTGATCATCGACAGCGCGCCGTAATAGAGCACATACATGTGCGCCGCCATCGGTGTGACGCCCGCGTTGATCATGGCGGGTGCAAGCAGCGTTGCAAGGACGATATAGACGGCGGTCGTGGGCATGCCCATGCCCAGCACGATGGCGGCGCCCGCTACCAGCGCGAGGAGAAGGGGCAGGCTGCCGCCGGCAGCGCCGACGATGCCCAGGCTGAGCGTGAAGCTGAGTCCGGTGACGGTCAGGATGCCGATGAGCATGTTGGCCAGCGCAACCACCGGGACGATCGACAGCATGCCCTTGCCGGCATCTTCCAGGATGGAGACCAGCTTGCGCCAGCTGGGCCGGGTCTCGCGCTTGACGAATGCGGCAACGACGGTGATGGCCGTCGCATAGAGCGCTGACTTGATCGGAGAAACCGTGGTGCCGAACAGCAGGACGATCAGGACAATCAGTGGAATCAGGAAAGGCCAGCCGGCGATGAGCGTCGGAATCGCCTTGGGACGTTCCGCCTCGGTGAGCGCGCGCGTGTTGCGGCGAAACGCCCGCAGATGACACTGCATGAAGATGCACAGATAGAACAGCAGCGCCGGTACCAGTGCCGCTTGCGCAACCTCGTTGTAGGCGATTCCAAGATTGTTGGCCATGACGAAGGCGGCGGCTCCCATGATCGGCGGAAGAATCTGCCCCCCTGTGGAGGCGACAGCCTCGACTGCGCCGGCCTCCTCAGCGGGATAGCCCGACTTCTTGATCAGCGGTATCGTGATGATGCCGGTCGTGACGACGTTCGCCACGGCGCTTCCGGATATCGACCCGAACAGCGACGACGCCACGATGGCCGTCTTGGCGGCACCGCCTCGAAAGCGGCCCATCGCCGAGAGCGCGAGTCCGATGAACAGTTCGCCCCCGCCCAGCTTGAAGATGGCGGAACCGAACAGGACGAAGGCCATGACCGTGGTCACGACGACGGTGAGCGCCGATCCCAGCATGGCATTCGGATCGAAGACCATATAGGAAACCAGCTGTTCCGCCGGAATCGACCTGCTCTGCAGGAATCCGCCGAACTTGTTGGCGGTCAATCCGTAGGCGATGAAGGTGGCCAGCAGAACGATCATGGGCCATCCGGCGTTGCGGCGCGTCGCCTCGGCGACCAGGCAGATGAGCACGGCTGCCATGGCGAGATTGGCCACGTCGCCCAGGTAGCCACTGCCCACGATATCCTCGTAGCCCACGACGATGTAGCCGCACAGGATGAGTGTCACGAGCGCGAGCGCGGCGTCGAGCAGGGGCACCTTTGTCCGCCCGGCACCCCGCCGGTCCTTGCCGTCGACCGAAGTCGTCAACAGGATATCGGCGACGGTCAGCCCGACCATTGCCAGGGACACCTGCTCCTGCCACAGCAGGATGCCGAGCCAGTCATCCAGAAAATTCGAGAGGTAAACGATTCCAAGAATGGGAATCGCACCCCGCAGAACGGGCGAAAGAGAAAGAAGCATCGATACCTGGCCTTATCGCAACGGCACAGCGTCGACTGGCGCAGCGTCGGCAGCCTGCGCCAGGCCGCTGCTATTTCAGTTGGCTCAGCAGCGCGCTGTTCTTCTCTTCCATCTCTTTCGTCCAGACGCCCTTCTTCTGGAAGAAGGCCACTGCGGCAGGGTGATACGGAATCGTCATGCTTGCCGTGGCCATCCGGTCGTGCGTCCAGTCCGCGAACGAGCGGTTCGCTTCGCGCAGTTCCTTCAGCGAACCCCATACCGTTTCCAGCACCTGGGTCACCAGAGCGTCGCTGAGTTGCGCGCCGCCGACCAGGTAGAAGTCGTAGTCGAGAAAATTCGTGCCGGCGACCACGCCATCGTCGGCACCCTTCGCGACCTCGATCACGCGACCTCCGGCGAAGGCTTCCTCGGCCCGCTTCTCAGCCGCCGGCGATCTGTCCAGGCTTACGAATCGCAGGGGCACCTTCGCATTCACCTCTTTGATGATCGACATGCCGATCGCACCGCAAAGCGCAGCGTCGGCCCGGCCGTCGGCCAGTGCCTGTACCGAAGGCACCGTGCTCGTCACGGGGACCACCTTGACATCGTCCCAGGTCAGACCGGCATTGGCGATCGTGGCCGTCGCGAGCTTGGCGCATGTCTTGTGCGCCGAGAAGACGCCGGTCACGCGCTTGCCCTTCAGATCGGCTGCGGTACGGATGTCGGAATCGGCACGAACCAGGATGCCGATGGAGTTGCTATAGCCATTGGAGATGATCCGCAGGTTTCGGTGCGCCGTCTTGTATTCCGGCTTCGTTCCACGCATCGCGGACGCTACGTCATTGGCGTTCAGGAGCGAAAAGCTCGCTTTGCCTTCGTCGACCAGCGGAACCAGAATCTGGGGGCCACCGTATCCCGCCGCGATCATGCGAATCGGCGTTTTCTCGCTCACCACACCCGCCAGCGCCACGCCGACACCATGCGCAACCGAGCCCTGGGGCAACGTGACGATGTCGACCTGGTCGGCCGCGTGCGCGCTGCCGAGGAACGACGAAAGTAGAAACCCGACCGCCAGCGTCCAGCGCGAGTGCCTTTCAGATCCGAACATAAGGTGTCTCCTCCTTTTGAATTGATCCACAACCCACCATCCCGGCATTCTCGCGACCGGTTTCGGGGGGCATCGATTCGAGTCTACCACCCGGGGCAACCGGGTCGTGCGACAGCCTCCTATCGGCCCTCGCCTCGAGGCCAGGGCCTTCCCTCGTCCGCCTCGCCGGGATCATGGAGCACCTTGCCGGACCCGACACCCACACCCACCCGGGCGTCGCTGCCACCGATGGGCGTGCTGACGCCAACGCCAGCGCCGCCCGTGACTCGGCCGCCCTGATCGACTCCAACGCCCACACCGACAGGGCCAGCGCCTGCGCCGACACCCAGGTTCACGCCACCGCTGCCGGCACCGACGCCCAACGACACGCCCGGGAAAATGGGCACACTGACGCCTACTCCTGCGCCCACGGAAGCGCAAGCGGCAAGACACGCGCAAGCGCAACAGACCAGAGCAAGTCGGATCGGAAAAGGGGTTCGCGTCGGGGATTGGGCCATAAGCGTAAGTCTAGGCGATCGAGGTCTGCGACCCCCCTTTGTCCTTGAGCGCCAGTCGATCTTGGCAGCGGTCTTGGCAGCGGCCGGCTTCTTCGGGGGAGCCTTAGCCAGGCGACTGGTCGCTTCACGTCCCTGGGGCGGCCTCGACTTCTTTGGCGCGGCTTGACAGTCGGAGTATGTTTATCCGTTGCGAGCGCAGATGACGCCGCAGCCACCGCATTACTGTCGTCGCAGTATTGCAACCTGGGGACATCTTGAAAGGCCTCGCCGAAAGGCCTCGCCGAGTTGCAACTCCCGCGGGGAGGACGTACCCTCGTGCGTACATCCCCCGCAAGATCAACCATGAAGCAAGCAACGAAAACACTCCCCGCCGAGCGCGTCATCGCGCCGTACGTCGAAGCGATCGATAGGCAGGCCCAGCCCGAGTTCGCCGCCGTGATGTACGGCATCGACCTGACCCGGTCGCTGACGGATGACGAGGTGTGCGCGATCCACGCGGCAATCGACCGATACGGTGTTCTCGTGTTCCG
>JBBRJB010000097.1:0-7784 GCA_038220085.1 Burkholderiales bacterium | reverse complement strand
GCTGATCGAGCTCGAGCGCGTATCGATGACGAGGCCCGGGCATGCCGCGTTGCGCGACGTCAGCCTGGCAGTTCTTCCCGGTGAAATCCTGGCGATCGCCGGTGTCGCCGGCAATGGCCAGCAGAGCCTCGCCCGGTTGTTGAGCGGTGAATTGGCGCCGCAGCACGGACGCGTGCGGGTCGGCGGCAAACGCCTGCCGGTGGGCGCTCGCCATTGGATCGACGCGGGCATCGCTCGGATTCCGGAAGACCGCCTGGAGACCGGCGTCATCGGCGACGCCTCGCTGACCGACAACGCCGCAGCGCATCGCCTGCGCGATCCGGCGATGCTCCGTGGCGGCTGGCTTGCCCGGCGCCTCGGCGTGCTCGACCGGGATCGCATTCGAGCCGAGGCCGAGCGCATCGTGAGGTCCTTCGACGTCCGCCATGTCAGCCTGTCGCAGCCGATCCGGACGCTCTCCGGCGGCAACGTACAGAAGTTCATCGTGGGCCGCGAACTGGCCCGCGAACCGGCGGTGATCGTCGCCAACCAGCCGACCTGGGGGCTGGACATCGGCGCGGTGGCGTTCGTGCATCAGCAGCTGCTGCAGGCGCGCCGGCGCGGCGCGGCAGTGCTGCTGATCTCCGAAGACCTCGAGGAGATCTTCGCGATTGCCGACCGGATTGCCGTGATGTACAACGGCCGCCTGTCCGCCGGGATGCCTGCGGCGCAATGGGACGCCGCCCGCATCGGCCTCGCCATGGCCGGCGGCTCCCCGGCCGCCACGTCGGCAACGATGGGGCAGGGGATGCAGGGAACCCGGAGGATGGGGGCGTGAGGCTGGAACGCCGCGAGACCGCCTCGCGCACCGCCCTGGTGCTCGCACCGCTGGCCGCCGTCGGTGTGACCTTGCTGATCTGCGCGCTCCTGGTCGCCTGGGCCGGCGCGCCGGTCGGCCGCACCTACCTGCTGCTGCTCGAAGGTGGCTTCGGTTCGCGATTCGCGCTCACCGAGACCCTGACGCGGGCGACGCCGCTGATACTGACCGGCCTCGCGGTCGCGGTGGCCTTTCGAGCCCGGCTGTTCAATATCGGCGCCGAAGGGCAGTTCTATGCCGGTGCCCTGGCGGCGGTGGCGGTGGGCGGCCTGCACCAAGGCACCGGATTCGGCCTGCCGGACGGCCTGCTCTACGGCTTGATGGTGTCGGCGGCCATGGGCGCCGGGGCCTTGCTGCTGATCGTGCCGGCCTGGCTCAAGACCCGGCTCTCAGTGGACGAGGTGGTCACGACGCTGCTGCTCAACTTCGTCGCCCTGTTGTTCGTGTCGGCGATGCTGGATGGACCGATGAAGGATCCGACCGCCCTCGGCTGGCCGCAGTCGGTGGCGATCAAGCCGGAACTCGAGTTCGGCCGACTGCTGGAGCGATCCCGTCTGCATTCCGGATTCCTCTGGGCCATCGGGGCTGCGCTGGTGCTGCAATGGATCAACCGGGCCACTGCCCTCGGATTCGAGATGAGCGCGGTCGGCAGCAATCCGCGCGCCGCGTCGTTCCTCGGCATGCGCGTGAGCGCCGTGATGCTCAAGACCGCCGTCATCTCCGGTGCGCTGGCGGGCCTGGCGGGCGCCGCCGAAGTCGCCGGCCGCACCGGCTATGTCACCCTGGACATGTCCCCGGGCTACGGCTACACCGGCATCGTCATCGCCATGCTCGCCGGGCTCTCGCCGCTGCGGGTGGTGGTTGCGTCCATCTTCGTGGCCGGAATCCTGGTCGGCGCCGACAGCATGAGCCGCGTGGTGGGCGTACCCAACTACATCGCCGACGTCATCGTCGCGGTGTCGCTGCTGACGATGCTGGTGGCCTCCCTGCTGGTCCAGTACCGGCTGCGGCCCTCGCGTCCGACCGGGACCTGACCGGTGCTGCCGGATCTGCTGGACACGCTCGGCACCGCCACCTTCTGGGTGGCGGTCCTGCGCATCGCGACGCCGCTGATCCTGGGCACGATGGGTGTGCTGCTCTGCGAGCGCGCCGGCGTGCTCAACCTCGGCATCGAAGGCATCATGGTGGCCGGCGCCTTCAGCGGCTGGTTCGTCGTCTTCGCCGGCAACGACCTCTGGGTCGGGGTGGCCTCCGCGGCGCTGGTGGGTGCCGCCTTCGGTCTCCTGCACGGGTGGCTGACCGTCACGCTCGCGTTGTCCCAGCACGTCGCCGGCCTGGGCATCACGCTGTTCGCCACCAGCCTGTCGTATTACAGCTATCGCGTGCTCTTTCCCAAAGTATCGTCGCCGCCGACCATCACCCCGTTCGGTGAGATGCATGGCTGGCTCGATTCGGTCCCGGTAGTCGGGCCGGTGCTCGCCGCGCTGACGCCATTGACGCTGCTGGCGCTGGCAGTCGCGCCGGTGCTCGCCTGGCTGCTCAATCGCACGCCGGCAGGCCTGGCGCTGCGGGCGGTGGGCGAGAACCCCGCTGCCGCCGAGAGCGCCGGGATCAGCGTCGGCGCAGTCCGCATCGCCGCGATCGCGGCCGGGTCGGCGCTGATGGGCGTTGCCGGCGCATTCCTCACCACCGCTGCCTTCAACGCGTTCTTCTTCAACATGGTCAACGGGCGCGGCTGGGTCTGCGTGGCGCTGGTCGTCTTCGGCTCCTGGCGACCGGGCAAGGCCCTGCTCGGCGCCTTGCTGTTCGGCTTCTTCGATGCACTGCAGTTGCGGCTCGCGCAGTCTGCGGGCGATGTGCTCCCATATCAGTTCTGGCTGATGCTGCCGTTCGTCCTGTCGATCCTGGCGCTGATCGCGGTCTCTCGCAAGGCGGCGTATCCGCAGGCACTGATGAAGCCCTGGCGCAAGGGAGAACGCTGACCCGGCGCGGCGGGGTGCCTTGCGCGGCCCCGGGGTGCCGTGGAGAATGCCCTTAACCTGTACTACTGCCTACGGACACCGATCATGCTGGACCTCCTGCTCGCCAACGCCACCTTGCCCGACGGGCGCAGCGGCATCGACATTGCCGTCAGGGAAGGGCGCATCGTCGAAGTCGCGCCCGCAATAGCGGCGCACGGTGCGGCGGCAGCACGGACGATCGATGCTGCCGGGCAACTGGTCACGGCGCCCTTCGTCGATGCGCATTTTCACATGGACGCGACGCTGTCCCAGGGGCTGCCCCGGGTCAACCTGTCCGGCACGCTGCTCGAGGGCATCACGCTGTGGGGAGAGCTCAAGCCGACGCTGGTGCAGGATGCGATCATCGCCCGGGCGCTGGCTTACTGCGACTGGGCGGTAGCCAACGGACTGCTGGCGGTGCGCTCGCACGTCGACACCTGCGATCCACGCCTGCTGGCGGTCGAGGCCCTGCTGGAGGTGAAGCGACAGGTGGCGCCTTACCTCGACTTGCAGCTGGTGGCCTTTCCCCAGGACGGCATTTTCCGTTACGACCCCCGCAAGGACGATCCAGCCTGCCGGTCGACAGCCTTCGATCTGTTGAAGGCTGCGCTCGACATGGGTGTGGAGGTGGTCGGCGGCATCCCGCACTTCGAGCAGACCATGCAGTCCGGCGCCGACTCGGTCCGACTGCTGTGCGAAGAGGCCGAGCGCCGGGGCTTGCGGGTCGACATGCATTGCGACGAGACCGACGACCCGCTGTCGCGGCACATCGAGACGCTGGCATTCGAGGCCCGCCGGCTGGGCCTGCAGGGCAGGGTCAACGGCTCGCACCTGACCTCGATGCACTCGATGGACAACTACTACGTCTCGAAGCTGATCCCGTTGATCGCCGAGGCCGGCGTATCCGCGATTGCCAATCCGCTGATCAACATCACGATCCAGGGCCGGCACGATACCTACCCGCGGCGCCGCGGCATGACGCGCGTGCCGGAACTGCTCGCCGCCGGCGTCACCGTCGCGTTCGGCCACGACTGCGTGATGGATCCGTGGTACAGCCTCGGCTCGGGCGACATGCTTGAGGTGGCGCACATGGGCCTGCACGTGGCGCAGATGACCGGGCGCGCCGCCATGGTCCAATGCTTCGGCGCGGTGACCACTGCGCCGGCGCAGATCATGGGGCTCGAGGGCTACGGCCTCGCACCGGGGTGCCACGCCGACTTCGTGCTTCTGCAGGCCACCGATCCGGTCGAGGCGATCCGGTTGCGCGCGACGCGCCTGGCGGTGGTGCGTCGCGGACGGGTGATCGCGACGTCCGAACCGAGGCTGTCCCGTCTTTCGCTGGACGGGCGACCGGCCGAAGTGCGATTCATGCGGGAGGGGCCGCAGGCGGCAGACGGAGATAGAATGCCGCCAGCCACGACAACCACAGAACAGGGTCGGCAATGAGACAGGATGCAATGAGACAGGATGCAGCGGGACAGGATGCAGTGGGACAGGACGCAGTGGGACAGGATGCCCTCAAGAGCGACGTGCTGGCCGGCAAGCCGGTTACCGGCGCCATGGTCTTCGAGTTCTTTTCACCCGGCATGTCGAGCATCCTTGCCAACGCCGGCTGCCGGTTCGTGCTCTACGACATGGAGCACACCGGACTGGGTTTCGAGACCCTCAAATGGCTGTTCGCCAGTTGCCGTGGGCTGCCGATCGAACCGATGGTGCGGGTGCCGCGGGGCGAGTACACCTATCTGGCCCGATCGCTCGACCTGGGTGCACGCGGCCTGATGATCCCGATGGTGGAGTCCGAGGCGCAGGCCCGTGCCATCGCCGAGGCCTGCCGCTATCCGCCGACGGGCCGGCGCGGGGCCGGCTTCGGATTCGCCCAGTGCGACTACCTCGGCGGCGATGTCGGTGAGAAGATCCGCCGATACAACGAGCGAACGCTGGTGATCGCGCAGATCGAAACCGAGCGCGGGCTGGAAAACGTCGAGGCGATCGCGGCGGTGCCGGGTATCGACGTCCTCTGGGTCGGGCATTTCGACCTGTCCAACTTCATGGGCATCCCGGCTCAGTTCGACGACCCCCGATTCGATGCGGCCATGCGCAAAGTCGCCGCGGTCGCCCGGCGCCATGGCAAGGCCGCGGGCTTCATGGCAAGCGACTCGGCGTGGATGGAACGCGCAACCGCGATGGGCTACAGCATGATTGCCGCAGGCACCGACACCGGCCTGCTGCAGAAGGCCTTCAGCGAGCTCGTCGGCCGGATGCCCGGAGTGGCGAAATGAGCTTTCGTGTCGGATTGACCCGTGACCTGCTCAATCGCGAGGGCGAGCCCTCGTTCGGCCGGCGGCCGCTGGCGCTGCTGGACGACGAGCCGACGATCGAGTGGGAGTACCTGCCGGAGGCTGTGTCAGAGCTGACGCCGGACATCATGGCCTGTTACGACGGCCTTTACGTCAACTCGCCGACGGTCAGCGCCGGGTCGGTCGCGCGCGACGACTGCCGGGTCAGGATCGTCGCACGCCACGGTGTCGGCTACGATTCGGTCGACGTCAAGGCCCTCGCTGACAAGGGCATCATCACCACCAACACGCCGGTGGCGATCCGTCGCCCGGTTGCCGTTGCGGCCCTGACCATGATCTTCGCGCTGGCTGGCCGGCTGTTCGAAAAAGACCGGCTCACGCGGGCCGGGCGCTGGAACGAACGCACCAGCTACATGGGCCTGGGACTCACCACCCGGACCCTCGGCGTGATCGGGGTCGGGGGCATCGGCCGGGAACTCCTCGGGCTGGCACGGCCATTCGGCTGGCGCATGCTCGCCGCCGACCCCTATGTGAAACCCGACGTCACGACCGGCCTCGGCGCCGCGGTTGTACCGCTGGAGACCCTCTTGCGGGAGGCGGACTTCGTGGTGGCGACCGTGCTGCTCAACGACGAGACACGTCACCTGATGGACGCCCGACGTTTCGCGCTCATGAAACCGTCCGCCTACTTCATCAATCTTTCGCGAGGTCCGATCGCCGATGAGGCGGCGCTGACGCACGCGCTGCGCAGCGGCGTCATCGCCGGCGCGGGCCTGGACGTGTTCGAGCAGGAACCGGTGGCCGACGACAACCCCCTGCTGTCGATGGATAACGTCATCGTCACGCCGCATTCGCTGTGCTGGACCGATGAATGCTTCGATCACATCGCGCGCGAAGGCCTGCAGTGCATCGTCGACTTCGCCCGGGGCAAGGAGCCCGCCTCGGTCGTGGCGGTGAAAAGCGGTGTTTGATCTTTCGGGAAAGATCGCGCTGGTCACCGGCGCCTCGCGCGGTCTGGGCTGGGCCATGGCCGAGTCGCTCGCCCGGGCCGGTGCCCATGTGGTACTGAACGCCCGCGACGCGGCCGCCCTGGATGCCCGGGTAAGTGGCTTGCGCGCGGCGGGCCTGTCCGGCGAGGCCGCCGCCTTCGACGTCAACGATACCGCGGCGGCCGAACACCGGGTAAAGGACATCGTCGAGCGCCGCGGCCGCCTCGACATCCTGGTCGCGAACGCCGGCATCAATCATCGCCAGCCGATCACGTCGTTCGAACTTGCGGATTTCCAGCGCGTGATGGACACCAATTTCACGTCGGTATGGGTGCTCTGCAGGGCCGCGGCCAGGGTGATGACGGCGCAGGGGCAGGGGCGAATCATCATGACCGGCTCGATCAGCGCCATCAATTCGCGCCCGACGATCTCCGCCTACGTTGCCAGCAAGGGCGCGGTTCACGCCCTGACCCGGCAACTCGCAGTGGAACTCGCGCCGGCCGGCATCACCGTCAACTGCATTGCGCCCGGTTTCTTCGCGACCGAGATGAATACCCCGCTGATCGAGGACCCCACCTTCAACGACTGGGTCTGCCAGCGCACGCCGGCCGGGCGCTGGGGCCGGTTGGATGAAATCGGCCCCGCGGCGGTATTCCTCGCCTCGAACGAGGCATCGTATGTCAGCGGTCTGGTGATGACCGTCGATGGCGCGTTCACCGCCGCCATGTAGCCGGCTGGCCGGTCGAGTCGTGGGTGGGCCGCGGGTGGGCTAAACTTCTGGCCGGCACCCTGGCCTCCGGTTGTGAAACCGAGCGCCAGTTCGTGTACCGGCAGGAGAAGTTCCATTCGGTCGACCTGCATTCGCGCGGCTTCGCGGTGGATGCCGCGCAGACCTGCGAAGCCGCACGACGCGCGCTGCTGAGCAACGGTTACCTGGTGCAGCGCTCCAATGCGGAACTGGTGGGCCGGACCGTAAAGACCGTTCTTACATGGCCGACCAGAAGATATAGTCGGCCTGGTACTTCACCACCTCATTCTGTCCCAGGTTGGCACCGGTGCAGGTCGTCGACGGCGCCACACCGCCCCGGGTGGCAACCCGCTGTACATAGGTGACGCCGGTCATGGCGCCCTGGCCCATGGCCGGATTCGCCTTGACCAGCTGGTAGGGGATATTGCCACTGCCATTGGGCGCGACCGCCACCTGGGTTCCGGTGATCTTGGAGCCGTCCATGCTTTCCCACGTGGCCGGTGGACCGTAATACGAACCGACCCTGTTGCCGGTGCCGTTGTTCAGCGCTGCCTTCGGGCCTGCGAAGAACCATTCGTACTGGCCCGCGGCATTCGGTTTCTCGCGACATTGGTACGTGATTTCGCCCACGCCGTTGGTTTCCATCGCAACCTTGTTACCGGCCGGGACCTGCACGGGGGTGGGGACGGAAGCTTGCGAAAAACCGGTGCGGGGCATGTCCGTAGAGGAAGGCATGCTCGAACAAGCGCCGAGCAGCAGGACAGGAAGGGTCAGTGCGAGCGATTTCTTCATGGTTATTCTCCTTGGTGCAGAATGAGGTAGGTTTCGCGTCCGGCGGCTGGTGCAGCAGGTCCCGCTACCACCACTATGCGTGGCACCGCATTCCGGATGCAG
>JBBRJB010000096.1:0-7806 GCA_038220085.1 Burkholderiales bacterium | reverse complement strand
CGAGAGCGTCATCCTGGTGCACCGCCGGGACGGATTCCGTGCCGCGCCGGCAACGGTGGCCAAGATGCGCGCACTGTGCGATGCCTTCGAAATGCAGTTCCTGGTCGGGCAGATCACCGGCTACGACGCCACGCAGGAGCGCCTGACCTCGGTCAAGGTGGCCGGTGCCGACGGGGTCACGCGCGGCGTTCCGCTCGATGCGCTCCTGGTGTTCTACGGCCTGTCGCCTAAGCTCGGTCCGATCGCCGAATGGGGGCTGGCGCTGAACCGCCGGCAACTCTCGGTCGATACCGAGAAATTCGAGACCAACGTGCCTGGCATCTTCGCGGTCGGCGACATCAACACCTACCCGGGCAAGAAGAAGCTGATCTTGTGCGGCTTCCATGAGGCGGCACTGGCCGCCTTCGGCTCCGCCCGCTACATCTTCCCGGACAAGAAGATCCATCTGCAATACACCACCACCAGCACCAAGCTGCATGACGTGCTGGGAGTGGAATCGCCCACCTTCGACTGATCGCCGGGACGACTCAAGCACGACATCTGCCGTCGCCTGCGGGCTGTGGCGGTCAGCATTGCCCACGGCCCGCGCACAGTAGAATTGCGCCTGCCTGCAGTTTGCCCGTCATCAATCCCACATGAAGCCTCGTCTATGGACCCGATCCGTGCGGCTCATCCACTCAAGCCGCTCCCCGCCCTGATCTTCGCCAGTCGCTGGCTGCGACTGGGCGTCGGCAATTGACCGGCGCTGCCGGGCGGACAGACATGCCGGATTGCGCCAACCCCATAGCCTCGCCGCAGGCCCTCGAGACGCTCGAGCGGGTCTTCGGATACAGCGCATTTCGCGGGCCCCAGCAGGACATCATCGACCACGTGGTGGCCGGTGGCGATGCACTCGTGCTGATGCCCACGGGTGGCGGAAAGTCTCTCTGCTACCAGATTCCGGCCCTGGTCCGTCCGGGGCTCGGCGTCGTGGTCTCGCCTCTGATTGCCCTGATGCAGGACCAGGTGGCTGCCTTGACGCAGGCGGGGGTGCGGGCCGCCTTCCTCAATTCGTCGCTGACCGGCGCTGAAGCCGCCCAGGTAGAGCGCTCGGTGCGCGAGGGCACGCTCGACCTGCTCTATGTCGCTCCGGAGCGGCTGCTCACGGAGCGCTGCCTCGAGATGCTTTCGCGCGCGACAATCGCCCTGATCGCCATCGACGAGGCCCACTGCGTGTCGCAGTGGGGGCATGACTTCCGGCCGGAGTACATCGGGCTGTCGGTCCTGGCAGAGCGGTTCCCCGCGGCCCCCCGCATGGCCCTGACCGCCACAGCCGACGCCTCGACCCGGGAAGAGATCGTCAAACGCCTGGCCCTTACTGGCGCCCGCCGCTTCGTGACCAGCTTCGATCGTCCGAATATCCGCTATCGACTGGTGGAAAAGGACGATCCGCGCCGGCAACTGCTGGCCTTTCTGAAGGCTGAACACAGCGGCGACTCCGGCATCGTCTACTGTGCCACCCGGGCCAAGGTCGACCAGACCGCCGCGTTCCTGGCTGGGCATGGCATCAAGGCGCTGGCCTATCACGCGGGGCTCGACGCCCAGACCCGGACCCAGGTCCAGGCGCGCTTCCAGCGCGAGGACGGTATCGTGGTGGTGGCGACCATCGCATTCGGCATGGGTATCGACAAGCCGGATGTCCGGTTCGTCGCACACCTGGATCTGCCCCGCTCGGTGGAGTCCTACTATCAGGAGACCGGCCGCGCCGGCCGAGACGGGCTGCCCGCGAACGCCTGGATGGCCTATGGCCTGGCCGACGTGGTTCAGCAGCGACGTTTCATCGACTCGTCCGAGGCCGATCCCGCCTACAAGCGCGTTGCCGGCGCCAAGCTCGACGCCATGCTGGCGTTGTGCGAAACGATCGAATGCCGGCGCGTCAGATTGCTCGACTATTTCGGCGAGCACAGCGCGCCGTGCGGCAACTGCGACAACTGCCTGATGCCGCCGGAATCCATCGATGGCACGGTGATCGCCCAGAAGTTCCTCTCATGCGTTTATCGCTGCGAGAAGGCAAGCGGTTTTCCGTTCGGTGCCCAGCACCTCGTTGACGTCCTGCGCGGAGCGGCCACCGACAAGATCCAGCGTTTCGGTCACGGGAGCCTGCCGGTTTTCGGTGCAGGCAGCGACGTCAGTGCGAAGGAATGGCGCTCCGTAGTCCGTCAGTTGACCATTGCCGGCCTGGTGCAGGTGGACAGCGATCGCTTCAACGCCGTCATGCTGACCGAGGCGAGCCGCGCCGTGCTGAAGGGGGAACGCCAGGTCAGTCTGCGCAAGTGGCGAGCAGAGACCGCCGGTGTGGCTCGGCGGCGCGGTGGGTTCACCCAGTCGGGGACCCGCGGTGCGGCAGCCGAGGCGGCGCTGGCAGAACTGGACGCGACCGCGGTGGCCGTCTTCAACCGGCTTCGAGCCTGGCGTGCCAGCCAGGCGCAGGCTTCGGGCGTACCGGCGTATGTGATCTTCCACGATGCCACGCTGCGCGAGATCGCGCGCAATCGTCCAAGGGACATGGGCGAACTCGGCGCGATTGCCGGGGTCGGGGCCAAAAAACTGGAGAGCTACGGTGCCCTGCTGCTGGAGACGGTGCAGGCCGGCTGAGTCCTTGCCTTCCAGGCCGACCCTCAACGGGTTCTTTGCGCCAGTGCCTGTCTCGCGGAGCTGGCCGAACCGCCCACGGCGCTGGCTTCGCGCTTGGCCTGCCGGAATGCGTCGCGCCAGAGCGGATGGCCGGACTCGGCCGCCGCGAGTTCGAAGTCCGGCTGCAGTTGCAGGAGGTCGCTGAACGACTGTTTGCACGGCAGGGGCCGGTTTGACAGGCAGTGGCTGAAGGCCACGTACTTGTGGGCGGTCACCCTGGTTGGCATCGGGGCCTGCCAGATCTCCCGGGACGTGAGCAGGGTCCGGATCGCTGATACATAGTCGCCCTTGTCGTAGAGGTCGATACCGGCGGCGAGGTCGCGCTCTGCGCCGGCGGCGTCGACCTGCGTGGTGCCGGGTTCGCCGGCCGCGGTCGTCGGGATTCCGAGGGTGGCGCAGCCGGAAACCAGCACCAGAGCGGCCAGCAAGCCTGCCCCAGCCCACCGGCCGATGAGTCGGCGACGTCCGCCGCGCGCGTGCCCTCCTCCGGTCCGGGGGGCCTTCGGCGCCGCGTCAGCGCGGCAGTGGCGGGGCTGCTGCATGTCGTTCTCCGTGGATTTCTTCAGAACTGCTGGTGGATGCTGGCGGTGGCGTTGGGCTTCACGTCGATGTGCCGCTTCACCGGCGCGGACGCGGGATTGCGCAGTTCGATGATGTGCGGACCTGCCGGCAAAGTCAGGTGCTTCAGGGGTGGGCTCACGCCCTTGAGCACGCCGTCGACCCGGACTTCGGCCCACGGCTTGATCGCGAGAGCGACCGTGCCCTTCGCTGTGACGGGCGTGGGCGTGGCGGCCGGCTCGGGTGCCGTGGCGCGGGCGGCCGGCCTGGGACCGGCGGGTGGTGGCGCAGCGGACGGTTCAGGGGAAACGGCTGTATCTGCTGGCGCTGGCTCTCCGGCCGGGATTGAGGCCGGCGGCGTTTCGATGGCGGCCGGGGCCGGGGCCGGGGCCTGGGCTTGGGCCGGGGCCTGGGCTGGCGTCAGGTCGGGCGTCAGGTCGGGCGCGGGGCGCGCCTGCGCAGGCGCCGCTGCTGCCGGGATGGAAGCCGGTAGGTGGGCGGCGTACCAGCCGGAGGCCAGCGCGACAGCGAGCGCTGCGATTGCCCCGGCGATGTAGGTCCAGGTGCCGATACCGGCGGGGGGCCGGAAGGCCTCGTCGCCGTCCGGCTCGATGCCACGTTGTACCGATGCCGCGCCCGCCGCCCGGGAGGCAGCGCCGGCAAGGGGTGCGGTATGAGCCGGGGTGGTCCGGGACGGCTGACGTCGGATCGCCGCCGCGGAAGTCGCCGGGGGCGCACTGGCGTGCAGTTGCGCACGAAACTCCGCGATCGAGCGCGGCCGGTCCTCGGGCTGCAAAGACAGGCCCTGATCGATGGCGCGAAGAAACGCGTCGCTGAAGCCCTCCGGCTGCACTTCGGATAGCGGCGAAACGCTGTCGCGCATCACCCGCGACGCGGAAGCGGGCGGAGGCTTGCCGGTCACGCCGAAGAAGAAGACCGCCGCCATTGCGTAGATGTCGGTCCAGGGACCCTGACGAAAACGGGGATCGTCCGAGTACTGTTCGATCGGCGCATAGCCGGGCTTGAGCATCACTGTCATCGCCTGGACATCGTCGGCGATGACCCGCCGTGCAGCGCCGAGATCGAGCAGCACGGCCGAGCCGTCCTTCAGCACCAGGATGTTGTCGGGGGCGACGTCGCGATGGAAGCAGCTCTCCTCGTGCATGTGGCCCAGCGCGTCGACGAGAGGCGTCAGCGTCCGCTTCAACCATGCCTCGGTTGCAACGCCCGGATGCCGCTTGAGATACTGGGTCAGGGTGGCGCCGTCGTAAAAGGGCATGGCCATGTATGCAGTACCGTTCTGCTCCCAGAAGCGCAGGACCTCCAGCAGTCCTGGATGCTTGAACCGGGCCAGCATGCGAGCTTCATTGATGAAGCTGCGGCGCCCGAGTTCGAACACCTCGGACTGCCCGGCGGTGATCGGTCGAACCGTGCCGTCGGCATTGCGCCCGGCGAGCTGCGCCGGCATGTACTCCTTGATCGCGACCATTCGCTGAAGGGAGAGATCGCGCGCGAGATAGACGATACCGAAGCCGCCCTGGCCGATCACCGCGTGGACCTCGAACTCCTGCAGCCGTGTGCCGGTGACCAACGGCAATGGACCCAGGCTGGGTGCCGTGGTCCGGAACGGGCGCGCCGTGACCGGCTCGTCGACGACGGGCGAGTGGTCGGACACCGCTGTCATCGGAGCGCCCTCTTCATGTGTGCGCCCCCAGCAACGGACCCAGGCTGACGCGTTCTTTCAGCCAGTATTCGATCGGCATCGCGCGGGAGAACACGAACCCCTGGGCGTAGTCGATATCGAGCGCCACCAGGGCCTGGAGCGTCGCCTCGTCCTCGACCCATTCGGCCAGGCATTGCATGCCCAGCTCCCGGCCGACTTGCTGGATCGCGCGCACGATTCCCTGGCTCTTGCCACCGCTGCCCAGTCCGAGGATGAACTGGCCGTCGATCTTCAGCAGGCTCGCCGGCAGGTCCTTGAGATACGCGAAGGAGGTGTAGCCGGCGCCGAAATCGTCCAGGGCGATGGTCGCGCCGATGGCGTGCATTTCGTCGACGAAGCGCCGCGTACTGCCGATGTCGTAGAGCGCCACCGACTCGGTGATCTCGAGGCAGATCTTGGAGGCGACCGCCCGATGCTCGCGCAGCAGGGCGATCGCATCGCTGACGAACCGGTCGTCGTTGAGCGACATGCCGCTGAGATTGACCGAGACGAAGCCGAGTTCGCGGGTATGGCGTGGATGCTCGGCGAGGTGGCTGACGGTGCGTGCGAGCATGAAGCGATCGATCGCGGCCATTGCGCCCTGGCGCTCGGCCGCCGCGATCAGCCTCGCCGGCACCTCGATGCGTCCGTGCTCGTCCTCGGTGCGCAGGAGCACTTCATAGGAGAGGGTCTTGAAGCCCTTCTGCAGCGGCACGATCGGCTGCGCGAAGATCCGCATCCGCTCCGTCGGCAGTCGGAACTTGAGCTGCGACCCATACAGCTTTTCCGCGCGATAGTTGACCAGCAGTTCATTGCTCGCATCCAGCGCAGTCACCCGGCCGCGCCCGGAGCGCTTCGATTGCGCGCAGGCCTCGTCGGCGTAGGCCAGCAGTTCGCGGGTCGGCATGCCGGGCATGGCCTCGATCACGCCGATGCTGGCTTCCACGCTCAATTGCAGCCCTTCGAAATCCACGGTCTCCCGTGTCAGCGAAGTGAGGATGCGCTGGGCTTCGAGCTTTGCGGCCGGAAGGCTCAGTCCGGGCATCACGGTCATGAACTCGTCGCCGCCGATGCGGCCGACCTTGGCTTCCGGAGGCAGCTGGTCGCCCAGCCGGCGGGCGACCTCGAGCACGATCGCATCGCCGGCCGCATGGCCGAAGACGTCGTTGATAGCCTTGAAGCGATCGAGGTCGACATAGACGAAGGATGCCGGCGCGCCGGCATCGATCCCCGCCAGCAGGCTGTCAATTTCGCGTTCCAGTCCGCGCCGGTTCAGGCAGCCGGTCAGGAAGTCGTGGTGGGCAATGTGCTCCATTGTGGCTGCGAGCTTGGTTCGCTCCGAGACGTCGCCGAAGCTCAACTCGATGTCGCTGCCGGCTTCGATTGCGTCGACCACGTAGGTCCGCATCTCGCCAGCCAGGTCGAGGTCCAGGTCGCATTGATGTCGGCCGGTCTCCCGGACTTCCTGCAACAGGGCCTCGGTGCGCTCCTTGCCGAGCACCTGCGAAACCGGGTTGAGCCGGCCGCCGACCAGTGCCGTGCCGAATGCGCGATCGGCCATTTCATTCCAGCGCAGGATGTTTCCCTGGCGATCCAACGACATGAGCGCAATCGGGACCGAGTAGTAGACGTGCCGGTATTTGCGGGCGGACTCGACGACCTTGTCGTGTGCTGCATCCTGGCTGGCACGTTCGCTTGCCGATTGCGAGCTGACGCTGAAGGCCCAGGCGAAGGCGGCCAGCATCGTGGCGACGAGGAGGGCGGGTGCGAGCCATGCGCCGGGCGCGTCGGCGGCCGCGGCCAGTGCTCCGGCAGTGGCCGCGGTTGCAAGGACCCAGCCGGCGAGGTACCAGCGGATGGCGTGCCCTTGTGCAGCCGGCAGAATCCGCAGCGCCGCCGCGGCCGGCGGCAGGACGCAGGCCAGCGCTCCGGCTGTGGCAAACGGAATCAGCAACCCCTCTGACGCGCCAACGATCAGGCTGAGCAGGACGATGCCGGCGTGGGTGGTCAGAATGAGGGCCATCTTGAGCCCGCGCCCCAGAGGCTGGTTCCCGAAGAGCCCGACATAGAGCCAGGCAGCCGACATCAGTGAGAGCGTTGTGGCAGCCAGCCTGAGTCGCAGCAGCAGCGCAGGGGAGAGTGATTGCGCCAAGGTGCCCGAGGCAGGCTGCGTCGACAGGGCGAGGACCAGCAAGGCGGTCAGCAACCAACATGCGTACGCAGCCTTCGGTGCATGCCGCCGGGCGGCAGACAACGACGTGGTTGGCAACTGACAGGACGGCAAACGACCTCCTCGCGGTGAGATACGATTCTCGAACCCGGTCCCCCGGGAATCTTCGCTAGGATGCCCGGACAGGCGTCGCCCGGCAGAGGGATCTGGACAATCGGGTAGATACCTGGGACACGCGGTCGTCCAAGCGCCGCCGGTCGGGAAATCCTTGTCTGAGTTTTACAATCCCCGGGCGGCGCCAGGCGAAGAACAGGATTGCCGGCAAGACGCGCAGAATAGAGCCTTTGCCGTGCGCCAGGCATTCGACGCGGCAACCTCAGGAGCCCAACCCCAGAATGGCAATCGATTTCTATACCTTCAACACGCCCAACGGCCGCAAGATCAGCGTCGCGCTCGAAGAGATGGACCTTCCCTACAAAGTGCACGTCGTCAACATCACCAAGGACCAGCAGTACGAGCCGGCGTTCCTGAACCTCAGCCCCAACAACAAGATTCCCGCGATTGTCGATCCGGACGGCCCCGGTGGGACTCCGATCAGCGTTTTCGAATCGGGCGCGATCCTGCTCTACCTGGGCGAGAAGACCGGCAAGTTCCTGCCGCAGGACCTGCGCGCGCGTGTGCCGGTACTGGAGTGGCTGATGTT
>JBBRJB010000095.1:0-7868 GCA_038220085.1 Burkholderiales bacterium | reverse complement strand
TCCATCGGCCAGCCGAGGACGGCGTTGGCGCCGGTGCTGAAGCAGCGCTCCATCAGCTCGATCGAGTTCACGCCATCCTGCGCGTACCCGATGGATCGCTTGACCCCGGATGGCGCCTGTTTGTCGATGCCGTGCAGGCGGCGGTCGTCGTTGACATGGATGATGGAGAGCTTGAAGACCGGCAGCAGGCTGGGCGGCAACGGCACCGGCGTGCGGCCCCGCAACACCAGCGGGAATCCTTTGCGCGAGAGATCCGACAGGAGTGACTGCATCGCGGGTTCCGGCGTCACCGCCGCGGGCACCTCGAGCCAGACATTGACATTGGGCGGGACCGCCATCAATCGCTCGTCCAGCACGGCTTCGGGTGCGGATACCAGGATCGGATGGCTGCCGACCGGCCAGTCATGGCTGATCTCGTGGTAAAGCGATGAGGCGGGCACCGCCTCTCCGGCGCTGGCGGAGGCCTGCAACCGGACCCGCAACGCAATGACGGCGCGCTTGCGGTCGATGATCGGCTCGTAGCCGATGAGAGATTGAAGGAGATTGGTCTTTATCATTGCTCAGCTGCTGTGTCGGACCGGACGGGGATGAGCGCCGGGGCAGGATAAAAGAATGAGGTATCTGTGGGCGCGCTCAGAGATAATCGAACAGCGAGAGCCGGGAGATCTGCGCATAGGTCCGCATCGCGGCATCGATTGCCAGCTGGTTGGTCTGCATGTCGGAGATCACGGCTGCGTAGTCGGTCGCCGTGATATCGGACAGCCTGCCCGAAGCCTGCAATTGTCCCGATTCGATCAGCCGGCCACGCGATTCCAGCACGCGCAGCTGCTCGCCGACCGATGTCCGGGCGTTCAGTACCCGTCCCAGGGTGGTATCGACCGCCCCCATCGCGCCGCCAAGGGCTGCGCCCAGGGCAGCGCCGTCGAGGGCCGGATCGTTCAACTGGCCGATGATCGTATCAAGGGCGGTGAACACCGAGCCGGTGGCGGCATTGCCACCGTCACCCAGGAAAACCTTGCCGCCGTCCACGGTGGTGTCGAATGGCATGTCAAGACCGGTCTGCTGCGTGCCGACCTTGGGGTGGTAGCCGGGCGCCGCGGCTGGCGTGAACGGCGCGGTTGAACTGCCCTGCCCGCCGAAGACATAGCCGCCGGCGCCATCGCGCTGATTGGCAACCGACAGCAGTTCATCGCGGATGCCCCGCAGCTGGGTCGCAATCGAGGCGCGGTCCGCCGGCTGCAGCGATCCGTTGCCGGCACTGATCAGCAGCTCCCGGGTCGACTGGAGCTCGTCGGTAGCGCTGGCCAGCGCTCCGTCGGCCTGGTTCAGCATGCCGGTGGCAAACGACATCATGCGTTGCTCCACCGACATCTGCGCCTTGGACGCCCGGATCCGTTCGGCCTCGGCGGCACCGATCGGGTCGTCGCTCGCCTGGTTGACCCGTTTGCCGGTCGACAGCTGCTGCTGCAGTTTCGCCAGCGACTCGCCGCGCTTACTGATCGACTCGATTGCCTGCTGGTGGTATTGGGCGGTAGCTATTCTCATCGTTACCTCGACATCATCGACAGGATCGTGTCGAACATCGAATTGGCGGTGGCGACCACCTTGGCCGCCGCCTGGTAGGCCTGCTGGTACTGGATCAGGCGGGCTGCCTCCTCATCAAGGTTCACGCCGGACTCCGCGGCGAACGAGGCTTTCGCATTCGACAACAGGGCGTTCGAACTCTGTGCCGCGGCCTGCCCCTGGAGGGTACGGCTGCCGACATCGGCAAGCAGGGACGCGAAGGCGCTGGTGAAGCTGGCACCGTCGACCAGCGGCCGCTCGCCCATGGCGGCCATGGCGCGGGCATTGCGGTTGTCGACCCCGGCATTGGCGGTCGGCGTGAGCGCTACGGCGTCGCCCGCCGCCGGGGTGCCGCGCAGCGCCAGGGTCCAGCCGTTGAAGCTGATCGGCTCGCCCGGCGTAAAGGTCAGTCCGGTCGGGTTGCCGGTGCCGGCGCCGGAGACGTCGAAAGTCGTCGCCGAAGTGAAGTTGAGCGTCACCGCTTGCGCAGCATTCGGATCCGCGCTCACCTGGGCGAAGGTGTCCAGGGCGAGGCTGCCCTGGTTCGCACCGCCGATCTCCACCGAGGCCGGTACGCCGGTGGCGAGGCCGCGACCGTCCGCGAGCGCGAGCCTCATCTGCGCGGCGAACTGTGATGCGCCCTTGATGGTGACCCGGTCGCCGATCGTCATCGAGCCGGAGCCCACGGTGATCTCCAGGCCGTCGACGGTGGCAGGCAAGCCTGCCAGGGTGCTGACCGAGCCATCGGCCAGGCTCTCGAGCTGGTAGCTGCTGCCGTCGAAACTCAGCCGGTAGTCGGTTGCCCGCAACTTCGAGGGATCGGCGATTGCGACGTTCAAGGCGATGTTGCCTTTGTTGTTGCCGGCCGGCACGGCCTGCAGGGTGCTCGCGCCGAACAGGGCTGCACCGGGCCTGCCTTGCTGGTCCAGTCCCAGCGCCTGCTGGCCGTTGTACGCACCGCCGACCGCAGCGGCCAGCTGACCTACCTTCGCCTGGGCGGACGCGAGATCCTGGTCCCGAAAGCGCAACAGCCCTGCAAGCGTGCCGGTCCCGAGAGTGGCGGCGTCGGCGGCAATGACCGTCCCGCTCACCTGGAAAGCCACCTGCTGCCTGGCCGGGTCGAGCGGGTCCGGCTGGGTCGTGAGCTTCGAGGTACTGCGGCCGAGCACCAGCGCGTGCCCCGCGGCCGAATAGAGGCTGACACTGCCGTTGACCTGCGCCATGCGCGTCACTTGGATACTGCCCGCGACTTCGTCGATCAGCTTGTCGCGCTGGTCGAGCATGTCGGACGGCTGCTTGCCGGTGCCCTGTGTAGCGGCGATCTGCCGGTTCAGGTTGGCGATCGCCTCGAGCTTGCTGTTGACCTGCTCGACCGTTTCGCCGATCCTCAGGTCGGTATCGGCGCCCATCTGCTGCAGCTGCCCGGCCGTATCTCGAAACTGCTCGGCCATCGCCGCGGCGCGCCGGATGACGACTTCGCGCGTGCTGGCGTCGTCCGGCCTGTTGACCAGGTCCGCAATCGATGAGCGCAGGTCGTCGATGGCCACGCCGAGGCCGGTGTCGGTGTCGGCGAGCAGCCGGTCCAGCTGGTCGAGCGCCCGCGACCGCGCGGCATCACCGGTGGCGAGTGCGGTCGTGGTAGTCACTTCACGGGCAATGAACTGATCGTAGCGGCGCGCCACGTCCGTGACGTTGACGCCGCGGCCGATGTAGCCGCCACCGGTGTAGTGCCCGCCGGCCGACTCCAGCATGGCCTCCTGGCGCACGTAGCCCGGCGTATTGACATTGGCGATGTTGTGCCCGGTCGTCTGCAACTGCGCATAGGCAGCGCTGAGGGCGCTCTGTCCGATGCCGATCAATCCCGCCATGGCCGATTTCCTGCCTTGTACTTACATGTCCAGACGCCGCAGCATCAGCGTCTGGTTGATCGTGCGCTCCAGCTTCTCGCTGTAGCGCGGGTCAGTGGCGTACCCTGCTTCCTCCAGCCCCCGCGCGAAATCGGCGGCGTTTCCGGCCTTCAGCACCTCCGCGTAGCGCGAGCTTCGCGTCATCAGCCGGGACCAGTCGGTGAACGCATCCGCAAACGAGTCGTACTTGCGGAACTGCTCGACGACCTTGCGAGGCTTGCCATCGACGTACTCCGTGGTCAGCACCGCAACTGTCTTTCCCTGCCAGCCACCGGTGGCCTTGATGCCGAAGAGGTTGTGCGAGGGGTTGCCGTCCGCATCCCGAATGTCGCGCTTTCCCCAGCCGGATTCCAGGGCCGCCTGACCAACGACGAATGCGGCCGGCAGGCCGGTCTTTTCCTGGGCCGCCTTGGCGTGAGGCCACATGTCTTCCACGAAACGGGTCTGGGTCGGACTCAGCCGCTTGACCAGAGACTCCTGCAGGGATTGCGAATCCTGCAGGGTGTTGCGGCCATAGGCGGCGGCCAGCGCCTTGGCGTCAGTCGGCGCCCCACCCGCCACCGCGTCGGGCCCCGAGGCGGTGGCGCCCTGGGTGCCGGCCGCGCCCTGCACGCCGGCCGCCCCCGCGGCGTCGGTCGCGGTCCCCGTCTGCCCCGCTGCCCGTCGGGCGGCGTCAGATTCGATCCCTTTCATGTGGCGGGTCATCTGCTTGGCGATGATGTCCGCCAATCCGCCCGGCGTGGCGGACATCGCCTGGGTCAACTGGCTGTCCAGCATCCCGGTATACATCTCGCTCCCGGGCCCGTCGAACATCCCGCTCTTGGGCATGGCCGCTCGCATGCTCTTGAGCAATTGCTGCATGAACAACGCCTCGAACTGGCTTGCCGCCTTGCGCGCCGTGCCTTCCGGATCGACTTCCGCGGTCCGGCGCAGCGATTCCAGCGCCCGCGAATCCAGCGCCAGACCGTCGAGAGCCGGCCCGGTAGAGCCGGAAAGTGGGGACAGCACGGACACTAGATGATCTCCAGTTCAGCCTTCAGACTACCGGCGACCTTCAGGGCCTGGAGTATTGCGATCAGGTCCTGGGGCGTCGCCCCGAGGGAATTCAGAGCACTGACCACCTCGGTCAGCTTGGCCGAGCCGGGCAGCAGCATTACCGTGCCGCCTTCCTGGCGGATGGTGATATCGGATTTTTCGGCCACCACGGTCGAACCTTGAGAGAACGGCTGCGGCTGGCTGACGAGCGGCGTGGTCGACACGGTGACCGACAGGCTGCCGTGCGCAACCGCGCTGGGCATCAGCGCCACGGCCTGGTTCATCACCACCGAGCCGGTCCGGGCATTGACGATGACCTTGGCCACCGCTGCCGATAGCGTAATGTCGAGATTCTCCAGCTCGGCCAGGAACGCCACCCGGCGGGCCGGATCGCGCGGCATCGGCACCTGGATCACCCGCGCGTCCTGCGCGCTGGCCAGCTGTCCCGGCGTACCGCCGGTGGCGGCCAGGCGCCGGTTGATCGCATCGGTCACCGCCCGCGCGTTGCCGAAATCCGTCTGGTTGAGCTCGACCTGGATCGATTCCGCGGTGAGCACCTGGTTAGGTACGATCCGCTCGACCGTAGCCCCACCGGGGATCCGGCCGGCGCTCAGGTGATTGATCTGGACCTTGCTGCCGCCAGCCGCAGCCCCCGCACCACTGACCACCAGGTTGCCCTGCGCCATCGCGTAGATCTGGCCATCCGCCCCGCGAAGCGGCGTCAGCAGCAGCGTCCCGCCGCGCAGGCTCTTGGAGTTTCCGATCGAGGAGACTGTAATGTCGAGCAACTGCCCGGCCTGTGCGAAGGCCGGCAACTGCGCGGTCACCATCACCGCCGCGGAATTTCGCAACTGAGGCGTGATCCCCGGCGGCACCTGTATGCCCATCTGCGACAGCAGCGACTGCATGCTTTGAGCGGTGAACGGCGCCTGGGTGGTCTGGTCGCCGGTGCCGTCGAGGCCGACCATCAGGCCGTAGCCGAGCAGCTGGTTGGTACGCACGCCCTGAATGCTGGCGATTTCCTTGAGGCGATCGGCGCGGCTGGGCTGGGCGGTGAAGGCCAGCGTCGCCATCAGGGCGGCGACAAGCCAGCGCCCGAATTTCTTGTTGTTTGTCATGGTTCTCAAATCGGGGAAAAGGACAGGAAGAATCGGCTCAACCAGCCGGTGGTCTGGGCGCGGTCGGAATCACCCTTGCCCCGCACCTGCATGCGCGCATCGGCGACCTGGGTGGAGCTGACGACATTGCCGGGCAGGATGGTGGTGGGACTGACGACCCCGGCGAACTTCAGGGATTCGATGCCCTGGTTGATGCCAACCTGTTTTTCCCCGGCGACCACCAGGTTGCCGTTGGGCAGCACCTCGACGACCGTGACCGTGATCGTGCCGGTGAAGGTGTTGTCGCTGCCGGTGGCACCCTTGCCTTCGAACTGGTTGCCGGAGCTGCCCTTGACGCCGATCTTGCCGAGGGCGCGGCTGCCGGTGAACGGCAAGGCGGTGATGCCGGCGTCGACGCTGCCCTTGCGGTCGAGCGAACTGGTGGAGCTCTGCTTGGCGGACAGCTTCTCTTCGATCAGCACCGTCAGGATGTCGCCCAGGTGGCGCGCCTTGCGGTCCTCGAACAGGCCGCGGTGCGACCCGGCCTGGAAGATGGCGCCGTTGGCCTGCGGCGCCGGCGCCGACTGCATCGCGGCGTTGCGGCCGCTGGTGGGCATGTCGATCTCCACCTTCTGCGGCCCGATGGCGGAACAGCCGGCAAGCAGCACGGCCAGGGCAAATACGATTGCTTTCACAGTTGGGAGATCCTCGCGAGCATCTGGTCGGAGGTCTGGATCGCCTTGGAGTTGATCTCGTAGGCGCGTTGGGTCTGAATCATCGCGACCAGTTCCTCCACCACATTGACGTTGGAAGTTTCGGTATAGCCCTGCTGCACCAGTCCGGCGCCGTTCGTGCCGGGGGTACCCACGGTTGCAGTTCCCGAGGCTTCGGTTTCGACGAACAGGTTCTGGCCGCGGGGATCGAGCCCGGCGGGATTCATGAACGTCGCCACTTGAAGCTGGCCGACCTGGGTCGGGGTCTGCTGGCCGGAGATCATCGCGCTGATGGTGCCGTCCGAGCCGATCGTGACGTTCACCGTGTTGGCCGGCAGTGTGATCGGCGGCGACATCGGCAGGCCGTTGGCGTTCACCACCTGGCCCTGCTGGTCGACGTGAAACGAGCCGTCCCGAGTGAAAGCGGCGGTGCCATCCGGCATCTGCACCGCAAAGAACCCGTTACCGCTGATCGCGAGGTCGAAGGTATTGTTGGTCTGCTGCAGGTTGCCCTGGGCGAAGTTGCGCGTCGTCGCCACCGGCTTGACGCCGGTGCCGAGTTGCAGTCCGGTCGGCAGGGACGTGTTGGCGCTGGACTGAGCACCCGCCTGGCGCAGGTTCTGATAGATGAGGTCCTCGAAAACCGCATGCGACCGCTTGTAGCCGTTGGTGCTGACATTGGCCAGGTTGTGCGAGATGGTGTCCATCTGCATCTGCTGGGCGTCGAGCCCCGTCTTGGCAATCCATAACGATCTGATCATCGGTTTCTCCGTGTATTCCGGCTGGCGCCTGCGCGTATGCGCCGGCGTCATCCCTTGAGCGAGAGCAACTGGGCCGCACGCTGTTCATTGGTCTCGGTGTTCTGCAGCAGCTTCATCTGCATCTCGAACTGGCGCGCCACTTCGATCATGCCGACCATCGCCTCGACGACATTGACGTTGCTGCCTTCAAGCACGCCATCGGCCACGCGCACCGTCGGATCCGCGTCGGCCGGATCGCCGCTTTTTAGCCGCAGCAGCCCGTCGGCGCCTTTTTCCAGGTCCGCGGCTGGCGGATTCACCAGCTTGAGTTGCCCCACCGACAGGGACGGCTGGTTGCCGACTTTCGCCGATACCGTGCCGTCGCTGCCGATGATGAGCTGGGCATTGGCTGGAACGGTGATCGGCCCGCCATCGCCCATGACGGTCTGTCCACGCCGGGTCCGCAGCGTGCCCTGCTCGTCCACCGTCAGCGCGCCGTCCCGGGTGTAGCCCTCGCTGCCGTCCGGACCGAGCACCGCCAGCCAGCCCGAGCCGCGCACCGCGACATCCAGCGGATTGCCGGTCTGGCGCGCCGGCCCCGGCGCGGCGTTGAAGCCGGTCGTGGTCTCGACGTTGTAAACCCGGGTTGTAGCGGTGCCTTCCTGGCGAACCGGCACCGCACGCGCCGTCATCATGTCGGCTTGAAAGCCGTCGGTGCCCGCATTGGCCAGGTTGTGCGTCAGCGCATCCTGGCGTTGCATCAGCGCCTTGGCTCCGGCCATCGACAGGTAGATCATGCGGTCCATGCGGTCT
>JBBRJB010000094.1:0-7941 GCA_038220085.1 Burkholderiales bacterium | reverse complement strand
GCGGCTGCCACGCAGTGCTACCTGCGCGAGCGACTCTTCACCGGAGACATACAGGACCGGATGGGTCTGCGAAAGGCTGGCCAGTGCCTGCAGCAGCAAGGTCGACTTGCCGATGCCGGGATCCCCGCCGATCAGGACGACCGATCCGGGTACCATGCCGCCGCCCAGGACGCGGTCGAATTCCTCCAGGCCGGTCGGCAGCCGCGGTGACGACTCCATGGTCACAGCCGACAGGAACTCGACCGTGCTCGGTGCGGCCAGCGATTCGAAGCGGCTGGCAGGCGAGCGCTCGGCCTTGGTCTCGTCGAGCGTATTCCAGGCATTGCAGGCCGGACACTGGCCTTGCCACTTCGCGAAGCTGGCGGAACATTCCCGGCAGACGTACTGCGACTTAGGCTCACGCCGGTCGGAGCCTTTCGAGCCGAGCGCGGTCATGAGGCCCCCGTGAGCAGGTCCGTGCGGGTCTCGCGCCTGACCCGGGCGGTGACTGCGCAAAGCAGTTCGTAACCGATGGTGCCGGCCTGCTCGGCGACCTCGTCCACCGACACGGTCGCCCCCCACATCTCCACGGCGGTGCCGACGCCGGCCTGCGGGATCCCGGTCAGATCCACGGCGGTCATGTCCATCGACACGCGGCCGACCGTGCCCGTACGCACCCCGCCGACGGCGATCGGCGTGCCGGTCGGCGCCAGCCTGGGATACCCGTCGGCATAGCCGCAATCGACGATGCCGATCCGCATCCTGCCGGGCGCGGAAAAAGTGGACCCATAGCCGACCGAATCACCCGGTGCCAGGTCCTGCACGGCGATCACGCTGCCGTTCAGCGCCATTACCGGGCGGAGATCGAACGAAGCCGCACTGCGGTCGGAAAACGGCGTGGCGCCATAGAGGATGATGCCCGGCCGGACCCAGTCGCGGTGACTCGTCGGCAGCGTCAGCACCGCCGCCGAGTTCGCCAGCGAGCGCTCGCCGGCCAGCCCGCGACTGACTTCGTCGAAGAGGCGTAGCGGTGTGGCGGCGCCGCCAGGCATGTCGGCGTTGGCAAAATGGGTCATGATCCCGAGCGTGGCGACGGCTTCGCACCGGCGCAGGCGTTCGTGGAGCGCGGCGGCGCGCGCGGCCGGCACCCCCAGCCGGTTCAGGCCGGTGTTGATTTTGAGCAGGACGTCGACCGGTGCGCCGCGGTGTTCCTCGAGCCAGCGCAACTGGTCTTCGCAGTGCACCACCAGGGTGAGCGAGAGGCGCGCGCCAAGCATCACGTCGGCTGCGTCGAATGCGCCCTCGATCATCAGTATCGGTCGGCGCCATCCGGCATCCCGTAATGCAGCGGCGCCATCGAACTCCAGCAGCGCCATGCCATCGGCATCCGCGAAGCCGCGCAGCGCCGCCAGCAGCCCGTGGCCATAGGCATCGGCCTTGACGACAGCCCAGACCCGCGCACTTGGCGCGCGCTGGCGCACCTGCGACAGATTGTGCGTCATGGCGCCGATCGAGACGACAGCGGTGGTGGTTCGACTCATGCAGGATCGTTGCTTGCGTTGACGGGGCGCCGGGGTCCCCCGCCGGCTATTGTGCCTGTGACCGCAGTCGCCCGGCCGGGCCGTCGGCGATGCACCACTGCCAGGCATGGCGCGCCCGGCTTCATGTTATAACCACGCCCGGAGCGGGCCGGCCCTGACGGGCGCCTGAAGCTGTGGCGAGAGCCCGGGACGATTCGAATGACACGCAGGACGGGCCGCTATCCTCACCATTGCCGACTTTCCGGAATGAACGTTACTGTCGTACCAGGCGATTGCGGTATCCGATGAAGCGCGGCTTCTACACGATCATGGCGGCGCAGTTCTTCTCGTCGCTCGCCGACAACGCGCTCCTGATTGCCGCCATGGCCTTGCTGGCCGAGGCCCACTCGCCGGAGTGGATGGTTCCCCTGCTCAAGTTGTTCTTCACCATTTCCTACGTCATGCTCGCGCCGTTCGTGGGCGCATTCGCCGATTCGATGCCCAAAGGGCGGGTCATGCTGGTCACCAACGCGATCAAGATCGTCGGTTGCGCCATGCTGTTCTGGACGATCCATCCCCTGCTCGCCTATTCCGTCGTGGGATTCGGGGCCTCCGCCTACTCGCCTGCCAAGTACGGCATTCTCACCGAGTTGCTCCCGCCCGAGAAACTGGTTGCCGCGAACGGCTGGATCGAAGGCACGACCGTCGCATCGATCATCCTGGGCACCCTGCTCGGCGGCGCGCTGATCGCGCCTGCCCTGTCGGTACACCTGCTGGCCATCGACGTGCCGCTGATCGATACCGGGATAGCGTCTCCCGCAGAAGGGGCCATTGCGGTGATTGCAGTCATCTACCTGCTCGCCGGCCTGATCAATCTGCGCATACCGGATACCGGCGCGCGCTATCCGCATCAGCAGCACAACCCGATCAAGCTGGTGAGGGAATTTGTCCATTGCAACATCGCGCTGTGGCGCGACAAGCTCGGCCAGATCTCGCTGGCGGTCACCACCCTCTTCTGGGGCGCCGGCGCCACCCTGCAGTTCATCGTGCTCAAGTGGGCGCAACTCCATCTCGGCCTGCGCCTGGACGAGGCAGCGATCCTGCAGGGAATCGTCGCGATCGGCGTCGCCATCGGGGCTATCGCGGCTGCCTCATTCATCCCGCTGAAACGCTCGCTCAGGGTGCTGCCCTGCGGTGTCGCGATGGGCCTGATCGTCCCGCTGATGACGATGGTGTCCTCGGTTCCGCTCGCGTATGCCATGCTGGTGGTAGTCGGCACCCTCTCGGGAATCTTCGTGGTCCCGATGAACGCGCTGCTGCAGCACCGCGGCTATGTGCTGATGAGCGCGGGCCATTCGATCGCGGTCCAGAACTTCAACGAAAACATGAACATCCTGCTGATGTTGTCGATCTACGCAGTGCTGCTGCGCTATGACCTGCACATCAACACCATTGTCGTCCTGTTCGGGCTGTCGGTCGCCGCCGCGATGATGCTGGTTATCCGCCGCCACCGCGCCAACCAGCGCATCTATGACTCCGAAGCCCTGATCGGGGAAGCACCCAAGGTCGCCCGGGACGAAGTGAAGCCCTGAGGCCGAGGGGCGCCGGGAGCCCCTCGCATCAGTCCGGTGCGTGTCGGCGCCGAGTCGGATCCGACGGCAATCCGGATCGGGCGCGCCGCGCCCAGCCGGCGGGCACGAGCATCACGCGCAGCGCCTCGCTGGCCACCAGGCCATCAGCGCAAGACTGCCAGCGGATGCCGGCAAGCATCCGGTGGTCCGCTTCGCCCGTACCCGCAGGCGGCAAGGCGGCAGAGCCGTCGTCCAACCGGCTCAAACGTTGTGGCACCGGGTCGTCCGCGAACACCGGCCGCAGCCACCGCCGCTTGGGCAGAACCCACCACTCCGATACCCCCAGCGCGCTCGCCTGCCGCTCAACGATGGCCACCGAATCGGTACCGCTTTCTGCCCATACGCCGGCGATGCGCGTGCCCAAGCCAGCGCCGGGATTAGCCTGCGGCGACCGCTTCAACAGGGTCGGTGCCGGCTCCAGCAGCCAGCCAGCAATCCAGGCGTGCGCCGTCCAGGCCGAACCCCAGGCATCGCGGAAACCGGGGCGATGGATCAGCGGCAGCTGGTGGCTGCGGATACGCGACAGCTTCGCGTCGAGGGAATCAAGAAGGCCTGGGCCGAGCCAGCCGACGTCCGCCACGCCCAGGTAGAACTTGCACGCGAGCTCCCACAATTGCAGGCGGTCACGGGGAAGACTCAAGCGCTCGACCAGGAAGTCGGCCTCACCAACGGTCGTCCGGCCGTCACGCAGCGGCCAGTTCATCGCCACCAGGCGAATCAGGCGGGAGTGTCGCAGCCAGGCCCCGATCAGGCGCTCGGTGTAGATGCCCAGACGCAAGCGCGGCTCGATCGGCCCGAGCCAATCGTCCTGGGCCCGGGTATCCCAGGCGGCGAGCAGGTCCAGCAGTTCTTCGCGTTCTGCCTGGCTCAGATGGACCGATTGCAGGTCACCGCTGACGGGTGGCAGCGGCAGCGCGCCATCGAGGACGAGCCAGGCCAGGTCCCGGACCACCGGGCGGCGGTATTGCAACGAGGCCGGCGCCGGCAGGTCGGCAAGTCCGTCGGAGCGATTCAAGCAGCGGTCCCGGCACCCGCGCGCCTGGCCGCCTGCTCCTGCGCTGCCACGTCCTGCGCCAGGCACAGGTCCTCCCAGCTCTTGCGCTTGTCCGGCAGGTTTCGCAGCAGGTAGGCCGGGTGATAGGTGCAGACGACCGGAATTGCGCGTTGCCGTGCCCGGTAGTGATGGACCCGTTGCCGCAGGCTCGCGACACTGGCGTCGGTATCGAGCACGCTTTGAGCCGCAAAGCGCCCAAGCAGCAGGATCAGGTCCGGCTGGAGCAGTTCGATCTGGCGATGGAGGTAGGCCGAACACGTCCGGGCCTCGAGCGGCTCCGGATTCCGATTGCCCGGTGGCCGGCACTTCAGGACGTTGGTGATGAAGACGTCGGTTGCGCGCGAAAGTTGGATTGCCGCCAGCATCTGGTCGAGCAGGCGTCCGGCCATGCCGACGAAAGGTTCTCCCTGTGCGTCCTCGTCCGCGCCTGGAGCCTCGCCAACCAGCATCCAGCGCGCCTGCAGTGATCCCCCGCCGAAGACCGTTTGCCGGCGCGAGTCGCAAAGGCCGCAGCGGCGGCAGTGGGACACCTCGGAACGCACCGCCTCCCAGGAATCCCCGGCGCGCTCCGGTTCGTCCGGATAGTCGCCGCCGGCTTGGGGCGACGTCGCCGGTTCGCCACCGCCCGCGGGAACGCGTCGAACCCAGCGCGGCCCCAGGCCCAATTCACCCCATGCCCGCTCCCGTCGTTCACGGGACATGATGGTTTCCGGGGGGATCGAAAGGCAGCGGACAGCGCATGACGATCGCATCCTCGCGGCGGCCGTCGAAAGAGGGGTAGTAGTCCCGTCGCAGGCCGATTCGCCGCATGCCCATCTTTTCGTAGAGCCGGATCGCGCGTTCGTTGGTTGGCCGGACCTCGAGCAGCAGCGCCAGGCCACCGCGTCCCTGGATGTCCTGCGTGAGCCAGCGCAGGCAGCGTTCGCCGATTCCGCGACCCTGGCAGTCGTGCACGATGCTCAGATTGAGCAGATGCACTTCGTCCGGCGCCCACATCAGTATGCTGTAGCCGATCATCCGGCTGCGATCGCCCTCAAAGCGCCAGGCGTCGTAGCCGGCCCGCAGCGCATCGCTGAAGTTACCGCGGGTCCAGGGAAACGGATAGATTTCCTGCTCGACACGCATGACCTCGTCGAGGTCTCCCGGCGTCATCGGACGTGGATTCAGCGCGGTCATGTTCTCGCCGACGCCTGCGCGCGCTGTTCGGCGACATCGAGCGCGATCTTGTCGCGCACGTACACCGGCAGGGCCTGTCGCGCCGGTCCGCCCGCCGGTGCTCCGACGCTGGCCGCCACTGCCAGCACTGCCGCGGCGGTCGGCGATCGGGCGGCTGCGTCGGTCGGATCGAGGCCGGACTCATGCGCCCACCGTACCAGGATCGGGGACAACCGGAAGGCGTTGCCGGCCGCCGTGCTGATAATGCCGGCGTGTTTCATCCCGCGGCGGGTCAGCACCTGGTCGAATGCGGACACCACGTCGTCGGGTTTGCCCACTGCCGGCGGCCGGACCGCTTGCGGGTGGCTGCCTGAACGGCATTCGTGGACCGCAAAGTAGCATTCGCCCATCCGGGCGTCGATCGCCGAGAACTGCAGCCAGGACGGTCCAGGTGGTTCGCCTGCCGGCGCTGTTCCGGGTGCTGCGCCGCTAGCGGCGACCGGGATCTGCCAGGCCGGGTCCTGGGCGACCATGGCAGCCAGCGAACAAATGCCCGCGACCGGCTTCGAGAGGGTGAGCGCCAGACCCTGGACAAGTCCGGCGGCAACCCGCAGGGCAGTGAACGCCCCCGGTCCTTTGGCAAAGCACAGGCCCTCGACGTCCGCCAGCGAGGTGCCGGTGCGCACCAGCAGCCGGTCCATCAGCAGCAACGCATCGCGCGACGCCAGCGGTGCGGCCCCGGCGCCGCCCGGCGCCGCCCGGTCAGGCTGCTGCGACCAGACCTCCGAAATCACGCCGTCGCGGCTGCCCACCGCCACGGAGCAGTCGTCCCAATGGACGCACACCGCCAGCAGGCGTTCGGGCCTGCCGATCGGATCAGACGGGAGTTGAATTGTCATGGCCCGATTCTAGGCCCCGGCGGACCAGATCGCCGGTCTCTCGGTCGTCGCTATCGCAGGGGCGGCAACTGGCGCAATTGCTGGCGCAGCAAGCTGCGTTCGCGATCGCTGAGCCGGTAGTCGTCGGCGGGCCCAGGTGTGGACGGCGCGATCGGTGGCAGGATTCCGAGTGTTCGCGGCGCTGCCGGCAGTGCCGGTGCCTGCGCAGCCGCGCCGGTCATGGGCGGCGTTTCGTGCAGACCTGAACCGAGCGTACCGGCCCCACTAGGCACCAAGCCTGGGGGCGGCGCAGCCCGGTCGATCGTGCTGCCGTTCTGCCATTGCTGCTGGTGCTCGAGTAGCTGTCGCCGCATCTCCTGGAGACGGGCTGAGCGTTCGCCGCTGCGGGCGTCCCGTCCACCGGCAGGGATCTCGCCTATGCCTGCCGCCAGCGCCGACGGCACCGTCAGCGTGCCGCAGGCAAGCAGCAACAGACGAGCGGCGTTGGGAGCGAGCGAGAGAAACATGGTCGGAAAGAGGATACCGTGAACTGGCGTGAGCTGGCGCGGACGCGGGGAGAAGTCGACTGAAATCCGACGCCGCCTTGATTCTAGAATCTCCCAGGCACGGCAGGTCGGCTGGTGAGGGTAAGTGCTGTAACAGCCGGTAATTCATCAGCCTGGCACGGCTGACGCGCGGGTGTATTTGTAACACCCCCGGGTGGAACCCGATATCATCCCTGGATGAACCGTTCAAGCAAGAAGCTGCTGGTCGTCGATGACGATGCCAAGTTGCGGGAACTGCTTCAGCGCTACCTTACGGAACAGCAGTTCGAGGTTGCGCTGGCGGCAGACGCCACGGCGATGAACCGGCTGATGCAGCGGGACTCGTATGACCTGATCATCCTGGACCAGATGCTGCCGGGTGAAGAAGGTCTGTCCATCATCCGCCGCCTGCGCGCCGCGAGCGACCGGACTCCGATCATCATGCTGACCGCCAAAGGTGACGACGTGGACCGGATCATCGGGCTCGAAATGGGCGCCGACGACTACGTGCCCAAGCCGTTCAATCCTCGCGAACTTGTCGCGAGGATTCACGCGGTGCTGCGAAGACAGGGCCAACTGGAGGCGCCGGGTGCACCGTCGCAGGACGCCGGCGCCGTGACCTTCGGTGCCTTCAGCTTCGATCTCGCGACCCGGACCCTGTCCCGCGACGGCGAGCGCGTCAACCTGACGACCGGCGAATTCTCCGTGCTCAAGGTGCTGGTGCGCCACCCGCGTGTGCCGCTGTCTCGCGAGAAGCTGATGCTGCTTGCCCGGGGCCGGGAGTACGGTGCCTTCGATCGCAGCCTCGACGTACAGATCTCCCGGTTGCGCAAGCTGATCGAACCCGATGCGCAGAACCCGCGTTTCATTCAGACCGTCTGGGGCGTGGGCTACGTGTTCGTGCCCGAATGACCGAATACCTGTCGGTGCACTGACGCGCCGCGCGAGGCGATACGAGGTCCGCCGCTGAGACTGAGCCTTTTCTGGAGGACCTTCGCGCTGATCGGGCTGCTGATCGCCGTCAGCCTTGGCGCCTGGTACCAGCTCTACCGGGTATAGCGCCCCCTGGGGCAAACCCGGGGTACCGCCGGCACCGCTTCGCCCGGTGGGTTTGACCGGCGAAGACCGCTGGCCGCGTTGCTGAACCGCCCCGATATCGACGGATATCGGGGCGAAACC
>JBBRJB010000093.1:0-7953 GCA_038220085.1 Burkholderiales bacterium | reverse complement strand
GGTGGAGTCGTTTCCCTTTGCCGCCGCAGCCGCCGCAGCCCCCGCAGCCGGCGGCGCCGGCGACAGCAGGCCCGTTGACGGCCGGCCCGATGACGGCCGGCCGGCCTGCTATGAATGCGGCCTTCCCTCCTCCGTCTACCGGCAGATCGCGGAGCGCTATTCCTGCGGGGGGCTGCAGCGCGCGGCAGCCCTCCGGCGCATCGTACCGACCACCACCATCACCGCCTCGCTGGCCGGGGCACAGGCAGTCAATCGCGCGCTGCGCTCGGCGGCGCCTGGTGGCCCGCCGGGGCAGACTGCGCAGCGCTGGCTCCTGGATACTTCGAGCGGACTGTCGACGGTCGCCCGCCTGATGCCATCGCCTGCCTGCCCTGCCTGCGGGGGGCATCGGCACAATGCGCCCGTCCTGCCGGTACCCGGCGGCACTGCCGGTGCGCTGGACGTCACGGCCCGGTCGCTGCCGGCGGAATCGATCCGCCTCAGCGACGCCCTGATCTGGCAGTGCCATTGCGTCAACTGCGGCGTCACCGAGGCCACCCGCGCGGTCGAGTTGCAGCCCGCGGGCAATGTCCCCGACACGGTCACCTTCTGCACCCGCTGCCGGAGCGAGGCCATCTCAGTGCAGATCCGGGACGATTTCGATGTCGGCGAACTGTCGGAGCGCTTCGGCCCGCAGGCACGGGTACCGGCGCGCTTTGCCATGGCTGGCGATGCCTGCCTGGACCTCCAGGCATCCTGACTACTGCGGAGAACCTCATGACCGACAAGAAGCTCATCGTACGCACAGCCGACCAGAGCCGGCGCGCGGATATCGAGTTCGACAGCGACAGCACCGGCGGCGACATCATCCAGGCAGCCGTCGACAACTGGGCGCTGCCCACGGACATGGACTACACGCTGGTCAACACCACCACCGGCCAAGTCCTGAATCCCGCTCAGGGACTGGACCGGCAGGTCAGCGCCGGCGATGTGCTGGAGGTGCAGCCGGTACTGGTGGCGGGCATTCTGGGCCGACACTGAGGTTGATGGGATCCGGTCCCGTGTCCGCTCACCTGCTGCGCCGGCAAGCCGACCTCGCCCGGCTGCGCGAACTCGCGGTACAGTCGGCAGGAGGTCTCGAACTGCTGGCGCTCCCCGAGCGCAGCGGGCGGCCGATCCGCCTTGCGCTGGCCTGCCGGACGGCTGGCTCCGGCGATTACCCGCAGGCGCAACAGCACGGTGTGACCCTGCGCATCGACCTGCCCGCCCGCTATCCGTTCGAGCGGCCGGTCGTCACCGTGGAATCCCCGATCTTTCACCCCAACGTCTTTCCCTCCGGCGTGGTCTGCCAGGGAGAGAAGTGGCTGCCCGGCGAGGCATTGGACATCCTCGTCCGGCGCATCGCCCGGCTGGTCACCTTCGATGCGGCCCATGTCAATCCCGGCTCCGCCGCCAACCGGGCCGCGGCAGCCTGGTATCTGCCGCAACGGCTCAGGTTTCCCGCGGCCTTTCCCACTGATCGCCTCGACTTCGCAGCGGCTGCGCCGCCCCGGGTGGTACGGCACTGCCCTGCCTGCGGCAAGGGGCTGCGGTTGCCGGCCGGACGCGAAGGCACGGTCGAGTGCCCGGCCTGCCGGCAGGAATTCACGGTCGCGAGTTAGGAGTAATGGCCATCCGATGGACCGATGCCACCAGCGAACGTCGGCTGCCGCCCTTGCCGCGCTCGCTGGCCGGCACGCCGGGGCAACAGGCGATGGTCGATGTCTGGATCTGCCCGGAAGTCGATCGCCTGGTCAGAGCCCACCTGCAGGAGCAAACCGTCGAGCAAGGCGGGCTGCTCATCGGCCAAGCCTACGCGGATCCGGATACCGGTGCGCTCGCGCACGTGCGGGTGCTCGACTACGCGCGCGCCGACGACGCCGAAGGCACCGCGGTGTCGTTGCGCATGGCGACCGGTGTCTGGCAGCGCGCGCAGGCGCTGCTCACCCCCTGCGACCTGATCGTGGGCTGGTATCACAGCCATCCCGGACTGGGCGCGTTCTTCAGCGATACCGACCGGCAGACGCAGCGGGCGTTCTTCAACCACCCTTACAGCCTCGGATGGGTGATCGACCCGCTGACCGCAGACGAGGCCCTGTTCCTGGGCGGCGATTGCCGCTGCGTCCAGCGCGGGCCCGATCGGGTCCCGCAGGCGCCGCGAACAGGCCGGGGCTGATCCGCTCAGCTGATCCGCTCAGGCCGTGCCGCCCACCGTCAGGCCTTCGATGCGCAGCGTCGGCTGGCCCACACCCACGGGAACGCTCTGGCCGTCCTTGCCGCAGACCCCGATACCGGAATCCAGCGCCATGTCATTTCCGACCATGGTGACCCGGGTGAGGGCATCCGGCCCGTTGCCGATGATCGTCGCACCCTTGACCGGGTACTTGATCTGGCCGTTCTCCACCCAATACGCCTCCGAGGCGGAGAAGACGAACTTGCCGTTGGTGATGTCGACCTGGCCGCCACCGAAGTTGGCCGCGTAGATGCCGCGATCGAGCGAGCCGATGATCTCCTTCGGATCGTGGTCCCCGCCATACATGAAGGTGTTGGTCATTCGCGGCATCGGCAGGTGGGCGAACGACTCGCGGCGACCGTTACCCGTCACCGGCACTTTCATCAGGCGCGCGTTGAGGGTGTCCTGCAGGTAACCGGTCAACACGCCGTCTTCGATCAGCACGTTGCACTGCGTGGGATTACCTTCATCGTCGATATTGAGAGAGCCGCGCCGGTCGGCGATCGTGCCGTCGTCCACAACCGTCACGCCCTTGGCGGCCACCCGCTGGCCAAGGCGCCCGGCGAAGGCCGAGGACTTCTTGCGATTGAAGTCTCCTTCCAGCCCGTGACCGATGGCCTCATGGATCAGGACGCCCGGCCAGCCCGGCCCGAGCACGACGCTCATCACGCCCGCGGGCGCCGGGCGCGACTCGAGGTTGATCAGCGCCGACTTGACCGCGTCGTCGACATAGCCCTCGATGATCGGGTCAGTGAAGTAGTCGAGGTCGAAGCGCCCGCCACCGCCCGACGAGCCCTGTTCGCGTCGCCCATTCTGCTCCGCGATCACCTGCACCGATATCCGGATCAGAGGCCGCACGTCCGCCGCCATCACCCCGTCCGAACGCATCACCATGACGATGTCGTGCTCGGCCGCCAACCCGGCCATCACCTGGATCACGCGGGGATCCCTGGCGCGGGCGTACTTCTCGATCTTGTGCAGCAGGTCGACCTTGCCGGCCGCATCGAGCGAGGCGATGGGGTCGCTCATCGGGTACAGGCTGTGGCGGCCGCCCTGGTCGCGGCCGCCGGCGGCCAGCGCGGCAGGTGTGACGATCCGGGTCTTGCCGCCGGTGCCTGCCCGCGCGATGGTGCGGGTGGCACGCGCCGCCGAGTCCAGCGCGGCGGCGTTGATCTCGTCCGAGTACGCGAACGCGGTCTTGTCGCCCGAGACAGCGCGCACGCCCACGCCTTGCTCGATCGAAAAACTGCCGGACTTGACGATGCCTTCGTCGAGGCTCCAGCCCTCGCTTCGCGTGTACTGGAAATAGAGGTCGGCGTAGTCAACCCGATGCTCGAAGATGGTGCCGATCGCCTGGGCCAGATGGGATTCATCCAGGCTGTAGGGCTCCAGCAGCGCCGCACGGGCGACGGCCAGGTGATTGATCGCGGGTTCATTCAGATTCATCGAAAAGCCTCTCGGTTATCGTCGCATCCGCTGGCGCCGTTGCCGGCGGCACGGACGATCATGTCAATTCGTTCAGAGCACCCGGTGGGTCAATGCAGGAAGGCTTGCCCGGATCTCGTCGGTACGCACGGAGTCGACCACCCCGAAGACCACGCCCTCGCCCTGCGGCAGGACCGCCTTCACTTCGCCCCATGGGTCGACCAGCATCGAATGCCCCCAGGTGCGCCTGCCGGTGGCATGGGTGCCTCCCTGGGCCGCGGCCAGCACATAGCACTGGTTCTCAACCGCCCGCGTGCGCAAAAGCAGCTCCCAATGGGCCTCGCCCGTGGTGTACGTGAAGGCCGAGGGCACGACGATGAGATCCACCGGAAGCATCTGCCGGTACAACTCGGGAAACCTCAGGTCATAGCAGATCGACAGGCCGACCCGAAGGGTAGCGCCGGCGGCCGTCGGCACGTCGCACACCACCGGCGTACGTCCCGGCAGGATGGTGGCTGCCTCGTCGAACTTTTCGTCGCCGCGCTTGAAACCGAACAGGTGTATCTTGTCGTAACGGGCGATCAGGTTGCCGTCCGGACCGAAGACCGGGCAGGTGTTCAACACCCGCCCCACCTTCGGCGAGATCATCGGAACCGTGCCGCCGATCAGGGTGATCCGGTGCCGGTGCGCGCACTCGGCGAGATAGGTCTGGATCGGGCCGCCCGGTGCTTCCTTGCAGTCGACCTTGTCGGTGTCGCGCCTGCCCATCAGGCAGAAGTATTCCGGCAGCAGCGCGATTTCCGCGCCATTCTGGGCCGCCTGCGCCACCAGTCGTTCGGCGGTGGCGAGGTTGACCGCCACCTCGGGCGCCGACACCATCTGGATTGCTGCGACTTTGACTTGCATGCGTCATTATCCCAGACTCGCCGCACGCACCCCTATTGCCCCTGCGGTGCGGCAAAGCGCTCACGCTTGCGCTCCGACACCGTCGGATTCGCCCAGGGACCGGTCACGTCGATCTCATATGCCAGGGCCTTGGACAGGGACTGACTGAACAGCGATTGCGCCAGGAATGCGCCCAGGCCGATGGCGGGGTTGACGATTGCCGCATAGGCCAGCGTCGCCAGGCCGCCGTTGAGTTCCGGGACCACCACCACTTTCAGATCCTGGGTGCTGGCCTTGAGATCAGCCTTGCCCTTGATCTGGACCACCGCCTGCAGGCCGCGCATCGCCAGGCTGTCGGTGCTCGCCACTCCCCCGTCGATACGCACGCTGCCGCGCAGCTCGTCAAAGGAGAATCCCCGGGCGAAGATGTCCCTGAAATCCAGGGCCAGCAGCTTCGGCAACGCCTGCAGGTTCAAGACGCCGATCAGCTTCGCCGCGCCCGGCTCCACTTTCAGGAATTGCCCGTCACGCACGACGATATCCACGGTGCCGCCCAGGGTGGGCAGGTCCATGGAAAACGGCGAACCGCTCCATTGCAGTTCACCGGTCAGGGCACCGCTGCCACCTTTGACGACGTTCTTCAGCTGCAGCCGGTTGAGAAACGCGCCGGCGTCGGCAATGTCGAGCCGATAGTTCAGGGAGGTCGTGCGGTCCCAGTAACCCTTGGCATCCAATACGGCCGCCGGGTTGCTCAGGCGCAATCGCTCGAGCTCCCAGATGCGGGGGCGGGCGCGCCCTGACGCCTGGCCTGCCGGCAGTGGCTGGGCGGTATTGCGTGCGACCAGTTCAAGCGCACCGAGGTCGAGCCCGCCGAGGATGAACTGGGCCGCGGTGACATCCATCGCCGGCAGCGAGGACGGCCCGGAAGAGAGCGAGGCCGCGATCTCCTGCTTCTGCGATTCGGGGATCTCGAGTCGTCCCAGTCGCGCAGTCAGCTTGCCCGATGCCGAGGCATCGGACCAGGTCACGAAGCCGTTGACTTCTCGAGCGCTCAGATTGGCCAGCCATTGCGACCCGGCACGGGATGCACCCAGCACGACCTTGTTCAGGTTCCGGTCGGCAATCCGCACCTCGTCGGCAAGCAGTGAGACCGTCAACGGCAGCGCGGCCGGGTCGACCCCGTGCAGAGCGGCGCCGCCACCAGGATTCTCGTTGTCGGAGAACACTGACATCCAGGCATCCAGGTCGATCCGCTGGCCGGTGAACTGGAAATTCACGCCGATGTCAGGCAACGCCGGCGGTCGATTGACCGCCAGTGCCGCACGCGTCAACTGCATCGGGGAGCGCGCATCGCTGCGGGCGCGCTCGGCCGAGAGCAGGATCTCTCCGCGCAGCGACGCCTCGATGCGGTCCGCGGCCGCCCCGGGCCGATGCCCGCCTGCCTTCGACGTCGAGGCCGTGGGTGGAATCGGTGTTACCGCCACCTTCAGCGGCCAGGACACATCCGCGGTTTTTGCCATCGGTGCCGGCAGGTCGCTGGCCATCCCCACCAGGTCGGATTCGATGGTCATGTACGTGCCGTCGCGGGTGATATCCATCGCCGCGCGATACGGCGCGCTGCCGCGCAGCCGCCGGGTGAGCGGGTTTGGCGAGAACCGGCGCAGGCCGTCCGCAGTCATCGATCCGCGAGCCAGCAGCCGCATGCCACCCGCGGCAGTGGTCTGGCCAGTCAGCTCGACCGGGGTGCCGTTGAAGCTCGCGCTCAGCCCGTTGATGGTGAGGGACTTCTCGGTGAACTCGACGTGCCCGGTCACGTTCCCGAGGCTGACCTGGGCCGGCGCGAATTCGATCAACGCGCCCGCGAGGTCGACACGGCCCTTCGCGCCCGCCGCCGGCATGTCGTTGAGCGGCAGGGCCAGGCTCAATGCCAGCGTGGCCGGGCCTTTCGCCACCATCGGCCGGGTGACGTCGCCAAGCGTCTCCGCCAGGCCGCTGCTGTTGACGAACTTGAGGAACTGGGCGGCATCTCCCTGCGCCCTGCCCTCCACTTCCAGCATGCCCACGGCGAGGTCCTCGATCTTCGCGGTGATCGCAGTCACGGGCACTTCGAGGATCTTCGCCCGCTCACCCCGGAACATCATGCCTGCGCGCTCGAACACCAACTCGCCGTTGATCCCATGGATGGCAGGCCAGCCGGGTGCGTACGTGAACATGACATCGCGGATCGTGCCAGCGAAGCGAGACTCGCCGGGGCCGTCGGTAGAATTGGGGCGGTAGGGGAAGTCCTTGATGTCGCCGCGCCAGCGCGCCTCGGCGCTCTCCAGCGTTCCCGCCTCGAATGCCCCCTTGATCCACAGACGCACGCTCTCGGGCACCTCGTGCGGCAGGTAGCGCCAGACGCGCGCCGCACGAAAACTGTCGACCCGGGCCCGAAAATCGACGACGCCTGCGCCGCGCCCGCCGCTCTGGTAGCGTCCACTGACCGCGCCCCTGCCGTCGGCGTTGCTGAAGTTGAAGCGGTCCACCCGGACCGTGAGCCAGCCGGGCCCGCCGGCGGGGTCCAGCGTCCACGAGAGCTGGGAGTCCAACCAGTTCAAAGGTATGGTCGGCTCGACCAGCACGCCCCCGAAACGGACGAGACTTTTTTCGGGCGGGGTCGACGGCGTCTGGCCGGCGGTGGCGCCAGCCGGCGTCTGCCCGGCGCCACCCGTGGCCGGCGTACGCAGCGCCACCTTGCCGCCGGCATTGTTCGCCTCGAAACTTCCGGACAGATTCATGAATTCCGGCATGCGCAGCGCCCACGGATTCTGGCGCTGAATGTCAGTGGGGGCGCTTTCCAGGCTCGCCCGGTCCAGCGCGCCCCGCACGCTCCACTGGGCAGGCTTACCCGCTGCGCCTTCCTGCCAGGTCGACTGCACGTCCGTAAGTGCACCGGCTCCGGAGAGACGGTGGATTGCCTCGGACGAACCCGCATCGCGGGGTGCCGCCGCCAGCACTTTCGCAAGATCCAGCGTCGGCCCGATATCGATCCGGGCGAAATTGCCGGCAAAGCTCTGGATGTCGCCGTCACGCGTCACGATCAGCCGCGGCGGGGGCGATATCGCGCGAATGTCCGCGCCACCCGCCTCCGCCACTTCCAGCGTGGGAGCGATGATCTCGATCGACCCGTCGACGCTGCGACGCACTCTCAATTCGGTGTCGACGCGGGTCAATCGCAGGGCGGCCGCTCCGCTCGGCCCGCCACCTCCTGGCTTGCGGGCGCCCCGCCGGCTGCCCGCGACCGCCAGCGACGGGTCGGCGACGACCAGCCTGATATCGTCCGATCGCAGCCGCAGCCGGATCTCGCTCGGCTTGCCCTCGCGCACATCCAGCGACATCCAGGGATCGATCCG
>JBBRJB010000092.1:0-8008 GCA_038220085.1 Burkholderiales bacterium | reverse complement strand
GCTGATCTTCATTGGGGAGGCACTGCGCGATGCCCTCGATACCCGCAAGAACTGACCCGGCGACACCACTGCTGGTGGTGGACGGACTCACCGTCGATTTCGTCGATGCAGGCAGCGGCTATCGCAACCGCGTGGTCGACGGCGTCAGTTTTTCGATCGCACGTGGCGAGCGCTTCGCGCTGGTCGGCGAATCCGGCTCCGGCAAGACCGTGACGGCCCAGGCGATCATGCGGTTGCACGGCGATGCGGTCTACAGCGGCTCGATCCGCTTCGAGGGCAAGGAACTGCTGACCGCGAGCGATCGCGAGATGCGGGCGATCCGCGGCCGCGAAATAGCGATGATCTTCCAGGAGCCGATGGCCGCGCTCAATCCGCTGTACTCGATCGGCGAACAGATCGGCGAGGTCCTGCAGTTGCACCAGGGACTGACACGGCCCCAGGCGAGGGCGCGGACCGTGGAACTGCTGGCGCGTACTCAGATCAAAGAGCCGCAGCGTCGGATCGACAGCCTGCCGCACCAGCTCTCCGGAGGACAGCGCCAGCGGGCCATGATCGCGATGGCGCTGGCGTGCAACCCCAAGCTGGTGATTGCCGATGAACCGACCACCGCGCTGGACGTGACCATCCAGGCGCAGATCATGGCGTTGCTCGCGGAACTGCAGAAGGAATTCGGCATGGCCGTACTGTTGATCACGCACGACCTGCCGCTGGTGCGCGTCTTTGCAGAGCGGGTCGGTGTGATGTGCGATGGCCAGATCGTGGAGCGGGGCAGCACCGCCGACGTGTTCGAAGCCCCGGTGCATGAATACACCCGGCGCCTTATCGACGCGCGGCCCCAGCGCATGGTCAGCGAGATGACCGATCCCCAGGACGACAGCGAGGCGCCGGTGCTGAAGACCCGACGGCTGTGCTGCACCTTCGTGAGCAGTGCGGGATGGTTCAAGCGAAATCGATTTGAAGCCCTGAAAGGAATCGACCTGACCCTGGCCCCGGGCCGGACCCTCGGCGTTGTCGGCGAGTCGGGATCCGGCAAGACCACGCTGGCCATGGCCATCCTGCGGCTGGCCAGCGGGGAGATGAGCGGCCAGGTCACTGTGGCCGGCAAGCGCATCGATGAGTTGTCCGACTCGGCCTTGCGGCCGCACCGGCGGGCGTTCCAGATGGTGTTCCAGGACCCTTTCAACTCGCTGTCGCCGCGGCTCAACGTGGCCAGGATCATCGGCGAGGCCCTCGAGTTGCACCGTCCGGAGATGTCCGCATCCGAGCGCAAGGCGGCCGTCGACCAGGCACTGGACGAGGTGGGGCTGGAGCCGTCGATGGCGCAGCGCTTCCCGCACGAATTCTCCGGCGGTCAACGCCAGCGCATCGCCATCGCCCGCGCGCTGGTGCTCAAGCCGAGCGTGCTGGTGCTCGACGAACCGACCTCGGCGTTGGACCTTACCGTACAACTCCAGGTGCTGAAACTGCTGATCTCACTGCAGCAGCGGTACGGGCTGAGCTATCTGCTCATCACCCATGACCTGGCGGTGATCCGCGCCATGGCGCACCGCGTGCTGGTGATGAAGGACGGCATCGTCGTGGAGCAAGGACCGGTGGAGCAGATCTTCACTGCACCGGCCGATCCCTACACCCGGACGCTGCTGGCCGCGGTCAAGCAGCTGGATGCCGCTTAGGCAGCGCTGCCCGTGGCGGTTTGGTTCGCGGTGCTCGTGCTTTTGGCCGGCACCTTGGACGGCGCCTGGTCGGTGACCCGCACCGGGGTCTTCGAGCGGACCGCGCTGCTGCGCGCTACCGGCTTCGGCGCGGCGCGCGTGGCTCTGGTGGCGCGCTTCGGGTTTCGTCTGCCGGCGTCCTGCTTTTTGGGTATTGCGACGGACTCGACCGACACATCGGTCGCCTGGCGGCTGGATGCACGGACCATGACCGGCTCGCTGCGCTTGACGATCTGGCGGTTGCCGGTTTCCGTCACCAGCACCGTCTGCGTGCTCGCTCTCGCCACCATGACCCTGGCGCCGGTGGACAGCTTGCCCAGGTTGCCGTTCATCGCGGTCAACTGGGACACGGTCAGTCCAAAGCGGCGGGCAATGCTGGCGGAATTGTCGCGACGTCCGACCCGGTGATAGCGGGCCGGGATGGTGACCATCTGATAGACGCGGGCGCCCGCGAAGTCCTCCACGAGCGTTTCATCTTTCACGTTCTTCGAGGGCGCCAGGATCCGGGTGCCCCCGAGGACCCTGACGTTGGGTGCGATGCTGTTCGCGCGCAGCAGTTCCGCGGTGGAGATGCCGCCGCGGCGGGCGACGTCGTCCAGCGACTCGTTGGGCTTCAGGGTGTAGGGCTGCCAGCTGGCGAAAACTTTCTCCGCCATTTCGTGACGTACGATCGCCGCCGTAAAGGCATCGATCTTGTCGGCGGGTATCTTCAGCACGTTGTTCTTGCTGGCCGCGATGACCGGACGGTTGTGCGCCGGATTCAACGCGACGAAGTCGGCCACCGACATCTGTGCGAACTCGGCGGCCAGTTTGAGGTCGATCGGGCGCGTTTTCTCCACGGTCACGAAATAGGCCTTGTCCGGCAGCGCGGGCAGGGTCAGGCCAAGCTCGTCCGCCTGCATCACGATGCGCTTGAGGGCGATCAGCTTGGGCACATAGTGCCGGGTCTCGGTCGGCATTGTCAGGCTGAGATAATCGGTGCCCTTGCCCTGCGCCTTGTTCTTCTTGACTGCCCGGGCGACGGCGTTCTCCCCCCAGTTGTATGACGCGAGCGCGAGGAACCAGTCGTTGCCGTGCATCTCATAGATGGTCTGCAGGTAGTCCAGTGCGGCGCGGGTCGACTGGACCACGTCGCGGCGGTCATCCACCCACCAGTTCTGCGACAGGTCGTACTGCTTGCCGGTCGACGGGATGAATTGCCAGAGTCCAGCCGCCTTGGCAGACGACAGTGCCACCGGATTCATTGCGCTTTCGACGAAGGGCAGCAGCGCCAGTTCGGTGGGCATGCCCCGCTTTTCGATCTCTTCGACGATGTAATGCAGGTAGCGCGAACCGCGATCGAACATACGTTCAAGGTAGTCCGGGCGATCGAGGTAGAACTTTTCCTTCTGGGCAACCAACGCGGTGTTCAGTTCCGGCATGGCGAAACCGGCGCGGATGCGGCCCCAGAGGTCGCGCTTGGCCAGGTTCATCCGGGTGATTTCGTCCAGCGCCGTCCCGCCGCCGGCTTCGTTGGCGGCCTGCGTGTCCGGCGCAGTCGGGCTGTAGACAGTGCCGGGAGCGGCCGATCTGGCGGCTTTGGCGCTTGCATGATCGGCCAAATCGGTGACTACCGGGCCAGCGCTGGCCGACTTGCCCTGGTGGGTGCCGGTCTGGGACACGATTGGCGCGGGGGCGACGCCCGCGCCGGAGTCCTGTGGCAGGCTCGTGCATGCACCCAGCATGCCGAGGATGCCCAGCATGCCGGCGGTTCGCCAGCCCAAGCGGGCGGGTCGATCCGGTATGGGGATAGTCGGGGGGAAGTCAGTGAGGATTCGGGAAAGACCGCGAACTGCACCGCGACCGTCAGGCGAACCAGCTGTGTTCAAGATGCGTAGCACGTATCTTTCCTAAGCGGTTGTTTTAGCGGGGATTTATGGCAAGAGTATCGAATTTAACACAGCCGTGCGTACAGGCCACCGATCGACGGTCAATTTCAACCGGTAAACGGCGTGACCAAATGTAAATCTGCACGTCGGATGGGCCGGGCCTGCTCAGCTAAGCGGCGCCAGGACCCTCAGCCCTTGAAGTCGTCCTGCGGTGATCCCGACAGGTTCGTGATTGCATGGTTGTCGCTGAACGCCCGAACCGGGACAATATCCGGATATCCGGATATACCGGCGCCCTTTATCGCCAGGATGAATTCTTCCGGGATGAAATCTCTTGTGCCATCGAGGCTGCTGAAGTCATGACCGATCCTGTCAAGCCTTGTCCGCGCACGCGGCCTCCCGACGACGCCACCGATGCGCCGGCCGCACCTCTGTCGCAACCGGATGCGGCGTGGGAAACATGGCTGGCGTCGCCTCCGGCCCAATATGTCATGCGCTGGGAGACCGAACAGCTCGGCAACACGGTGGTCGATATGTTCGGCTACTACGCGCTGCAACTCGGATTCCTGGAACTGGATGCGCTCGCCGCCAACCGCATGCCACATCGGATCCGGGTGACTACCCGGTCCCCGGCGATCTCGGCTGGCGCGCCCAGGGCTGATCTCGTGGTGAGCGGCTTCGACGAACTGCCACTGGACTCGCAGTCGGTCGATCTGGTGGTGCTGGCGCACCAGCTTGAATTCAGCCCGGATCCGCACCAGATCCTGCGCGAGGTCGATCGGGTGCTGCGGCCGGAGGGCAGGCTGGTGGTGGTCGGCATGAATCCCCTCTCGCTCTGGGGCCTGCGGCAGTCGGTCGCACGGCGGCCGATAGCACCGTTCCTCCCACCGACCGGACAGTTTATTGCCGTACCGCGACTGCGGGACTGGATGAAACTGCTCAGCTTCGAAATCGACACCGGCCACTATGGTTGCTATGCGCCACCGTGTCGCACCGTCAAGTGGCTGGAGCGCATGCGTTTCATGGAGAGAGCGGGAGACCGCTGGTGGCCGATCTGCGGCGCCGTCTACATGGTTTCAGCGGTGAAGCGCGTGCGCGGCATGCGCCTGGTCGGGCCGGCCTGGAAGCGCCGACCGGCACCGAAGGCCGCCCCCGCGGTTGCCGTCAGTGGGCGCGTCGGCAACGGCCGCGCCATCAGCGATCGTACATATAGTCGCGAGTCAGGGGTAATCCTGCCGTTTCGGCGCCGCTCTTGACGACCAGCAACTGGCAGATGTTCATCCACTGCCGCGAGAATCCCAGCGCACAGCCCGCGGGGTAGATCCGCCAGATCCGCGCCTGTCGCTCTCCGACGAGTTCCGTGAGTTTCGGAAGCGCCTGTTCGAAGCGCCGCGACCAGTGCTCGCATGTCAGCGCGTAGTGGCGCCGCAGCGACTCGGCGTCCACCAGTTCCAGTCCGGCGGCGGAGAGTTCACGGATGGCGAGCGAGACATGGGGCAATTCACCGTCGGGAAACACGTAGCGGCCGATGAATTCGCCGACGCCGCGCCCGACGGCACGACTCTCGGCGTCGCTCGCCGTGATGCCGTGGTTCATCGCCACGCCACCCTCACGCAGCAGGCGGGAAACGATTTCGAAGTACTTGCCCAGGTTCTTGAGGCCGACGTGTTCAAACATACCGATCGAACTGATCTTGTCATAGGGGCCGTCGGCGACATCGCGGTAGTCCTGCAAGCGGATTTCAATCCGATCCTGCAGCCCTGCGGATTTCACCCGCTGGCTCGCGAGTTCGAACTGTTTCTCCGAGAGCGTGACGCCCACGGCGCGCACGCCGTAGTGGCTGGCCGCATGAATGACCATCGCTCCCCAGCCGCAGCCGATATCGAGCAGGCGTTCCTCCGGCAGGAGCTTGAGCTTCCGGCAGATGAGATCGAGCTTGTCGGCCTGGGCGGTGGCAAGATCTTCGGCACCACTGCGGAAATAGGCGCACGAGTACACCATGCGAGGATCCAGCCAGCTCGCATAGAACTCGTTGGAGACGTCGTAGTGATACTGGATGGCCTTGCGGTCGGTACCGCGGGTGTGACGCCCGAACCAGCCGGACGGGACGCTGCCCTGCTCCGTCGTCCCGATGGTTTCGGCCAGCTGATCGGCAATTCCGACGATGTCGGCAATCGGACCATCGAGGTCGATGGCGCCTTCGACATAAGCCTCGGCGAGATTGCCCAGCGTCGGGTTCATCAGGAGCCGGGCCGCGCCGAGGGAGTTCATTTTCAATCGGACCCGGGGGGCATCGTCGAGTTCCACCCGCTGGCCGTTCCACAACTCCAGGGCAACCGGTATTCGATGCTCCCGTTTCAGACCTTCCAGATAGCGAGTGAATTTCCCAGCAAGCATACCGGTACCTCTTATTCACCACTTAAACTATTAAGATCCAAGACCGCGCCACGGACAAGCGGATTCCCCGCTGCGCACCGCTATCACAACGCAAGGATCGACATGACCAGATGGGTCGCCTACACCGACGGGGCTTGTGCGCCCAGCAACCCCGGACCCGCTGCGTGGGGGGCCGTCCTGCTGGCGCCGGGTGGCGGGGAAATCGCCGCTCACAAAGGCTTCATCGGCCACGGGACCAACCAGATCGCGGAGCTGACCGCCGCCATCGAGGGACTGTCGCTGACGCCCGAAGGCGCCCAGGTGGAACTGGTATCGGATAGCCAGTATGTGCTCAAGGGTCTGACCGAGTGGCGCGCCGGGTGGGAGCGCAAAGGCTTTCGGAATTCCAAGGGCGAGACGGTGGCGAACCTGGCCTTGTGGAAACGGCTGTTCGCGCTGGCCGACCAGCGGGACGTCAGCACCCGCTGGGTTCGCGGGCACAACGGCGACTTCCACAACGAGCAAGCCGATCAACTGGCCAATGCCGCGCTGCGACAGGCGAGGACCGGCCAGCCGGCATGAGACAGATCACGCTGGACACGGAAACCACCGGCCTCGAACATGAGAATGGGCACCGCATCATCGAGATCGGTTGCGTGGAGGTCATCGGCAGGCGCCTGACGCAGCGGAACCTGCACTTCTACCTGAACCCGGAAAGAGAGATCGACGCTGCGGCGTCGCAGGTCCATGGCATGACCCTGGACGACCTGCGGGACAAACCGCGCTTCGCAGAGATCGCGGATGAGTTCCTGGCGTTCTGCGAAGGCGCTGAAATCATCATCCACAACGCGGCCTTCGATGTCGGATTTCTGGACGCGGAGCTTTCCCGATTGGGCAAAGAGTCGTTTCGGCGGTGCTGCGTCGGTGTCGTCGACACGCTGGCCATGGCAAAGGAGCAGTTTCCGGGCAAGCGCAACAACCTGGACGCGCTTTGCGAGCGGCTGATGGTGCCGAATGCCCATCGTAAAGTTCACGGCGCCTTGCTTGATGCGGAACTGCTGGCGGAGGTTTACCTCGGCTTGACGCGAGGCCAGGGAACCTTCGAGAATGCCCTGCAGTCGGGCGCGTCCGATCGTCATGTGATGCCCGGCGACGAGATCTGGCCACCGACCGGGCTGCTGGTGCTGCGCGCCGGTGCGCGCGAACTCGCGGCGCATGACGAACTGCTCGATGTCCTGGCAAAGCAGTCCGGCAAGGCCCAATTGTGGCGGCGTTCCGCCCCGGAGGTGCGGGCGGACGCCGGCGCCTTGATGGCCGGCTGAGCAGCCCGCGACGGCGGCCCGGCGGGGCGGCTCGAACCGTCCCCTAAGCTGCGATGTTGCCCGGTCGGATTCCGTTACACTGGCATTTATGTCCACCAAAGAACTCCGCGTATCTCGTCGCTCACGAGACCGATCAACCCATTTATCGCCCGACGCGGATGCGATGGTTGCGGCGTCGCTTGGCCTCGCCAATTCCGGCAGCCGATCCGAGGATCGTTTCTGGGAGCAGCAACTGGCACGCTTGCTCGATCGGGTGCTGGACGCTGCCCACTCCGCCGCAATCACCTCCGCGCTCGAGCGACTGAACCAGACCGATGGCGAAGCCTACGGCGCCCTGGTGGAAGCCGTCGAACATGCTGCGGAAACCGTTGTAGTGGAACCCACGGCCAGTGCCAGCGTTGGTAATGGCCTGCAGGTTCAGCCTGGGCGTTACGGCCTGCTGCTGACGGCCCCGCTGGTTGCCTGGACTCGATTCGCGATCCCGTCGGGGGCGGTCACGCCGCAGGTGGCGCAGACGCTGTCCCGCCTGTGGCAGGAGCTTGTACTGGCGCCGGGTGTCGTATTCCGCATGGTCCCGTGGCTCTACAGTCTGGATCAACTGCCGCGGGAGTTTTCAGACATGCGCAAGCTCACGCGCAAGCTGACCTCGGCGGCGGTGGCTGACAACGCACCTCGCATCGATTTCAAGAACCTGCCGGAGAGTGCGGAGATGCTGGCCGACACCCGCTTC
>JBBRJB010000091.1:0-8072 GCA_038220085.1 Burkholderiales bacterium | reverse complement strand
AGCAGTTGCAGCGCACGCGCGCGCGCCTCGGCGCGGCCCAGACGGTCATGCACCCGCAAGGTTTCGCCGATCTGTTCACCGACCCGGAACACCGGATTGAGGGCGGTCATCGGCTCCTGGAAGATCATGGAGATCTCCTTGCCGCGGATCCGGTTCATCTCGCGCTCGCCGGCGCGGGTCAGGTCCTTGCCGTCAAGCAGTATCCGCCCGCCCGCGATGCGCCCGGGTGGATCCGGGATCAGCTTGAGCACCGACAGGGCGGTCAGGCTCTTGCCGCAACCCGATTCGCCGACGACCCCCAGGACTTCGCCGGCGGCGAGCCTGAGGCTGACGCCGTCGACCGCCACCTGCTCGCGGCCCGGCGGACCGAAAACCACGCGCAGGTCCTCGATGCTCAGCAGCGCGGGCGCGGGCGCGCTCTGTTGCATCTCAGTTTTCCATCCCGCTGCGGGGCGATCCGAGCCCAGCAGCCGCCGCGGATCGGGCTTCGCCCGGCCGCTGGCGGCGCCCCCCTTTACAAGGGGGGAGCGCCGAAGGCGCAAGGGGGGTTGGCCTCATACCTGCACCCGAAGACGGGGATCGAGGACGTCGCGCAGGCCGTCGCCGAGCAGGTTGAGCCCGAGGCAGATCAGGGCCACGGCCATGCCCGGGAAGAGGGCGATGTGCGGGGCTTCGCGCAGGTAGTCCTTGCCTTCGGCGATCATGTTTCCCCAGGTCGGGGTCGGCGGCGGCGGGCCGACACCGAGAAAGCTCAGGATTGCCTCCGCCAGGATCGCGTAGGCGAAGATAAAGGTCAGCTGGACCAGCAGCGGCGCCATGCTGTTGGGCAGCACATGCCGCCACACGATCCAGAGATCGCGGGCACCGCAGGCGCGCGCGGCCTGCACGTAGTCCATCTCCCTGACTACCAGAACGGTGGATCGCACGATTCGCGCCGTGCGGGGTGTGTAGACCGCGGACAGGGCGATCACGGCATTGATGGCTGACGGCCCGAGTGCCGCGGCAATCGCAATCGCGAGCAGGATCGCCGGAAACGCCATCAAGGCGTCCATCAGACGCATCAGCGGACCGTCGAAGCGCCTGAAATAACCGGCGACCACGCCGATCACGGTACCCGCGATTCCGGTGATCACGGCCACCGAGAATCCGATCATCAGCGACAGGCGTGCGCCGTGCACCAGGCGGCTCCAGATGTCGCGACCGTAGTTGTCGGTGCCCAGGGGATAGGGGAAGTCGGGGGTCTTGAAGCGCAGGCGCACCTGCATCTTTTCCGGGGGCAGGATCTGCAGCAGGTCTGCGAAGACCGCCAGCAGCAGCATGATTCCCAGGATCACCGCCCCGGTCATGAACAGGCGATGCCTCCCCAGACGCCGCCACAGGGCCGGCGGACGCAGCGCGGGCCCTTCCCCGGCCTCATTCCCAGCCTCATTTCCGACGCGCGTCAGGGCCTCATCGCCGGTCATATTTGACGCGTGGGTCGACCACGGCATACAGCAGGTCGACGACCAGGTTCAGCATCACCAGTACGGCGGCGGTCACCAGCAGGCCGCCCTGGATCAGCGGATAATCGCGCCCGAAGATCGCGTTGGCCAGCAGCCGGCCCATGCCGGGCAGCGAGTAGACGGTTTCAATGACCACCGAGCCCGACAGCAGCAGTCCGAAGCTGATGCCGATGACGGTGATGACCGGCACCAGCACATTCTTCAGGGCGTGTTTGCCCACGACCAGGCTGACCGGCAGTCCCTTGGCGCGGGCCGTGCGCACATAGTCCTGCTGGAGTACCTCGAGCATCGTTGCACGGGTGATCCGGGCGAGCAGCCCGACCTGAAGCAGCGCAAGCGAGAAGGCGGGCAGGATCAGCGATTCAAGCCAGCCGAGGGGGTCGTCGGCAAACGGGATGTAGCCGCCGGCGGGCAACCAGTCCAGCATCACCCCGAACAGCACGATCAGCATCAGGCTGAGCCAGAAGTTCGGGACCGAGACGCCGATCAGCGCAAAGGTCAGCACCGCCTGGTCGATCCAGGTGTTGGCCTTGACCGCTGCGATCACGCCGCAGGGCAGGCCGATCGCGACAGTGAGGAACAGGGCGAAGCCGGCCAGCGCCAGCGTCACCGGAACCCGCTCGGCGATGGCCTGGGTGACCGGCCGGTTGAGCAGGATCGAAGTGCCGAGGTCGCCGCGCGCGAGGTCGGCATACCAGATGCCGAGGCGGGCGATGAAGGGCCGATTCAGGCCCAGCTGCTCGCGCACAGCCGCGATCTCGATGTCGCTGGCATTCTGTCCGGCAATCAGGGCCGCCGGGTCGCCGGGCACCAGTTCCATGATCGACGCGGCGATCAGGCTGACCAGCAGCAGTACCGGCAGCGCCACCAGCAGCCGCCGGACGGCGAATTCGATCATCCGGAGAGGCCCTTGCCTCAGCCTTCCAGCCAGACGTTCCAGAGGCGCGGAATACGGTAGGGCTGGAATCCCTTGACGTTGGACCGCGCCGCCTGCTTGCGGATCAGGTCGCCGAACTTGAGGAACAGCACCTGGTCATACACCCGCTCCTGGAACTTGCCGAAGGTGGCCTTGCGTTCCTCGGCAGTGGGGCCCGAGACCAGTTCGGCGAAGAGCTGGTCGAGCGTTGGGTCGGGCACGAACTGGTTGTTCTGGGGCGAGACCACGTCCTTCAGTGCGGAGAAGGGGCCTACCGACGGACCGGAGCCTTGCCCGGTGAACCAGAGGTTCCAGGCCTCCTTGTTGCGGCGCTGGTTGATGGCGGTCGCCCAGTCGAAGACGTCGACCCGGACCTTCATGCCGATCGCCTTGAGCTGCTCGCTGACGATCTGGGCTGCCTTGTACATGCTCTGGTAGCTGGAGTTCGTGATGATGACCAGTTCCTCGCCCTTGTAACCGGCCTCCTTGAGCAGCGCCGCGGCCTTCTTCGGATCCTTGGCGTTGTACAGGGCCTCGCCGTTCTTGACGTAGTAGGGATTGCCGGGATACTGCAGGCCCGGCTGCAGCGTATAGGCGCCGTCGGTGGCGATCTCCATGATCTCTTCCATGTCCAGCGCAAGCTGGATGGCGCGCCTGATGCGCAGGTCGTTGGTCGGGGGGCGATGGTGATTGACCCAGGCTCCCTGCAGCCAGAAGTTCTTCAGGTCGAAGATGGTGATGTTCTTGTTGTTCACCAGGCGCTTGGCCGACTCTGCCGGCAGGTCCTCGATGATCTGGAGCTGTCCCGCCTCCAGGCCTGCCACCCGCGCGCCCGGCTCCTTGACGATCTTGAAGTCGACGGTGTCGAACCAGACCTGCTTGTTGCCGCCGAAGCCGTTGGAGCCCTGGTAACGGGAGTCGGGCACATAAGCGTCGAAGCGTTTCAGCCGGATGTGGCTGTCGGGCACCCACTCGACGAACTGGAACGGCCCGGTGCCGATCATCTCCAGCTTGCCGCCCTCGCGATCTGCCTGCTCGGCGGGAATGATCGCGATCGGCACGACGAAGGCCGACAGTTCCTCGAGGAATACCGGCTGAGGCTTGTCCACCGTCATGACGAAGGTGGCCGGGTCCGGCGCCTGCATCGATACCACCGGCTTGAGGGTGACCTTGGCCAGCCCCATGCGCTGGTAGCGCTCGAACGAGGCCTTGACATCGGCCGATGTCAATGGCTTGCCGTTGTGGAACTTGACGCCGGTGCGGATCTTGAACGTGTAGGTGAGACCGTCGGGGCTGATCTGCCATTCCTGAGCCAGTTCGGGGATGACCGCATTGTTCTCGTCGCGGGTCACCAGCTGCTCGAAAATATGCATCGCGACATTGCGCGTGGCGATCGAGGTGGAAAAGTGCGGGTCGAGCGTGGGGGGTGGTGCCTCCTGGCCGAACGTCAGGGAGGGGCTGCGGCTCTGGGCGAGCAGGTCCTGCGGCATTGTCGCCAGGCATGCGGCGGCAGCGCAGGCTGCAAGGAGTTTTCGCGCGAATCCGGTCCGGCGCCGGGCATCGGCGTTGCGTGGGGTCATGGTGTCTCCTCGTTCGGGTGACAGGTTCACTGCACCCCGGGTCGAGGTGCGCCTGTTCGCCCGGATCGTAGCACGCCATGTTGCGAGCCTGCCCCGGCGGACGCAGGCCTCATCGACCTGGTGCGCGGCAGGCGGCGGAGCATGTATCCTGCGGTGGCCGGGTCCAACGACGCGGCAACGACCACCGACCACCCACAAGAGCCATGGCCGAACAATTCCACCCCTTGATTGCGATTCTGCGCGGCATTCGACCCGAGGAGTGCATCGCGATCGGCGAGGTGCTGATCGAAAAAGGCATCCGCACCCTGGAGGTGCCCCTGAACTCGCCGTCGCCGCTGGAGAGCATCCGCCTGATGGCTGCGCGTTTCGGCGAGCACGCATCGATCGGCGCCGGCACCGTGCTTAGCGAAGCGTCGGTGCGCGACGTCGCCGCCGCGGGGGGGCGTCTCATCGTCATGCCCCATTCGGACGCAGTCGTCATTCGCGCCGCCAAGGCAGCCGGATGCGTGTGCGTGCCGGGCGTGGCGACGGTGACCGAAGCCTTCGCCGCGCTGGCAGCAGGAGCCGACAGCCTGAAGCTGTTTCCCGCGGAGCAATTGACGCCGGAGGTTCTGAAAGCCTGGCGGGCGGTGCTGCCGCCGCAATTCCGGCTGATTCCGGTCGGCAGCATCACGCCCGGGCGGATGGCGGCCTATGCGCTCGCCGGCGCCGACGGCTTCGGCATCGGCAGCGCGCTGTACAAGCCGGGCAAGTCTGTGGCTGAGGTCGGAAACGACGCTCAGGCGTTCGTGGATGCGTGGACGTCCCTGCAGCGCTGATGCCTCGCCAGCCGCCCTCGGGGGTCCCGGGTCGATGGCCTGGCGTCTTGCGACGGTCATGGTCCTCCTGGCCGCGATGTGGGGCTGCACGGCGCCAGCGCCGGTACCCGATCCCTTCGCCCGTCTGCCGCCCGACCTGACCGGCGGCGTGATCCCGGGAAACCGCGTGAAGACGCTGCTGCAGGTCGCCGACGCGGAATGGCGGCGCTGGGGCGGGCAGATGGTCCGGATCGCGCAGGACGAGCGAGTCTGCGCCCTGGTCGTGGGCGGCAGTTGCGAAGTGGTCGACGACGGCTGCGGACAGGAACAGAACGTCGCCCTATGCCCGGTGGTCAATGACTACTGGTCATTCATCCGGCGGGCCAGCGGCGAAAACTTCAACCACGACTGCTCCCGTACCGGCGTGTGCGAGTACAAGCTCCCGCCGGGCACGCAGGCGATCAAGACCCCTGCCTGGTCGGCCGCCTTCCTCAGCACCATCATGCATCGGGCCGGCTTCGGCCCCGACGAATTCCGGCCCTCCCCCTTTCATGCCAACTACGTCGTCGCCGCCCGCGACGGGGCGACGAGTGCGTACGCGGTGGTGCCGGCGCCGGCGTATGTCGAGCCCGGGGACATCATCTGCACGACCCGGTTTGCCGACCGGCCGCAGTTCACGCCCGAGGAGATTGCGCTGCTGACGCCCGATTCGCCCCTGACCTCCGCGACGCCGATGCACTGTGACCTGGTGGTCGCCGTCGATCTGTCGCAGCGGCGGGCCCGCGCCGTCGGCGGCAATCTGATGCAGTCGGTCTCCTTGAACGACATCGCGCTGGATGCCCAGGGAAGGTTGTCGTCCCGGGTCAATCCGATGCGATCCTGGCTGCTGGTCATGAAACTGCGACCCGAACTGCGGGCGGGCAACTGACATGGCCAGGCGTCGGGCGCGAAAGTCCCCCTGGACCGTGGCGTTGCAGCGATCGGTCGATGCTTTGACCCGCTCGAGCCTGCGTGCGGGATCGAAAATGATCAGACAGGCCGTGCGCCCGGCTACCACGGCGGGAGCCTTGGCGGCCCTTCCGGCCCTTCCAGGCCTGCCGGGATCGGGCCGGGCGTTCGCCGGCCGAGACGGTCGCGACGGCCTTGCCGGCTGCGTCAGCGGAATGGCCTTCAGCGCCAGCGGCGCACGCCGCTATTACCTCTACCGGCCGCCGGGACTGCGCCTGGGTGACCGGTTGCCGCTGCTGGTCATGCTGCACGGCTGCGGGCAGGACGCCGGCAGTTTCTCCCTCAGCACCCGGGTGAACCGGGTGGCCGCCCGCGAGGGATTCCTGGTCCTGTACCCGCAGCAGGATCGACTGGCCAATCCGCAGGGCTGCTGGAACTGGTACGGCACCCGCTCGCGCCAGGCTTACGGGGAGGCTGCGATCCTGCTCGCCGCGATCGATCAGGTCTGCCTGCTGTACCCGGTCGATCGTAAACGGGTCGCGTTGGCCGGCTTGTCGGCCGGTGCCAGCATGGCTGCGCTGCTTGCGACCCGTTATCCGGAGTGTTTCCGGGCGCTGGTCATGCATTCCGGCGTGCCGCCGGGGGCCGCCGATTCGGCGGCTTCGGCCGTCGGTGCGATGCGGGGCCGCCGGGGGCCCGCGGCGCTGGTGGACACGGTCCCGCTGCCGCCGCTGCTGGTGATACAGGGCAGTGCCGATCGGGTGGTCGTTGCCAGCAACGGCGAGGCCGCGGCGCGCCAATGGGCGGCGGCGGCCGGCGCGGCCGGCGTGCGCAGTCGTCGGGTTCAGCGGGGCGCGCGCTATCCGATGGTCGTCAGTGACTTCGCGGTCGGCGGCAAGGTCGCCGCCACACTCTGCCTGGTGGAGGGCCTGGGCCATGCGTGGAGCGGCGGCGATCGGGGCCAGCGATTCAGCGACGCCCGTGGCCCGGATGCCTCGCGGATGATCTGGGCATTCATGGCGCGCCAGTTCAAGGCGAGCGGCTGATCAGGATTCGCCGCAACTCGGAACACGCCACCGATCGGAACGTGCGACCGATCAGAACGCGCGGCTGATGCTGATGCTGCCGAAGACGGGCAGCGTCTGCTGCCCCTTGAATTCCCGGGAGCGGTGAAAGCGGGCGAAGACGATCTTCCACGGACCCTGCGTCAGCGCGACGCCGTAACCGAGATCCCCGACGACGAGCCGCCTGCTCACGCCGGGGCTCTTACTGGTGCCGTCGAGAGAGAGGTCCCGGAACATCCGCCGCACATCCACGCTGACAAAGCCATGGCCGGCAGGGCCGCCGGACAAAGGATCAGGTTCCTGTGCGTCGATGCTGCCGACGTAGCCGGTGTGATTGCCGGCTGGGCGTTCCGGTGCGCTGCCGAAGTCGTTGGGCAGACGACGGCCGAAACGCAGTTCGCCGCCGATGTTGAGATACGTTGTCAGATTTCCCACGCTCGCACCCCAGTGGCTGATCCCGTCCCAGCGCCATTCTCCGGGCTGAGGGCTGATTCCGGGCAGGTACCGTCGCGATCGCTCGTGAACCACGCCGAAGACGAATTCGTCGCCGATCTGGTTGCGCCAGCCCCGGAAGGGGCGGTCCCCGATCACCTTGTGGATCGCGTTCTGGGCCTGCTCTCCGCGTGCAGATGGTCCTACCATGCCCAACTGCAGCACAGTCGTCTGGAGCCGCTCGTCGACGCGCGCGTTGTAGCCCAGCCCGAGCAGAAATGCGGCGGCATACGGGCGGTCGTCCCGGACCGGGTCCTGCGATTCGCGATTGGTCGGCGTGTAGATCACATGGGCGAGCGACGCGGTCAGCTTCTGCTGCTGCGACCCCTGGGGTTTTAGAAACCTCAGCCGGCTGGCCAGCCATCCGGTGGCCGGCCAGTGGCAGTCTTTGGTCAGACCATCGGGTGCCTCCCGGAACGCTGCGGACGTGAAGAACAGCTGAATGCCGCTGCTGTAGCCCTGGTCCTGCCTGCCGAACACGTCGTTGTCCACCTGCAGGCCCGCGGCCGCAGGCGACCGACCGGGGGAGGCGGCACAGTCGCCCAGACCGGCACCGAGCGCGGGACTGCTCAGCGCCAGGCAGCAGATCAGACGTGCCGCGGTCGCCCGCCACATGATCCGGGAAGCCGCCCCGGCGTGCAGGGAGTCCGGTTGTGGACGCTCCCGGCTCGGGCTACTCTTGGCTTTTGCCAGGGGAACATCATGAACGACCATGTCTACAAACTGCTCGAATTGACCGGCTCGTCCAGCGTCGGCATCGAGGATGCGGTTCA